>RFHO01000305.1 GCA_003696385.1 Planctomycetota bacterium
GCCTGAAGGTCCGGCAGTCGCGCGCCATCTTCGAAGCTCTGGAGAAGATCCGCGCCCGAGCCGACTGGGACGCGCTTCCGCCGGCGTGGCAACGGGTGATCGAGCTGCGGCTGCGCTCGGCCCGGCTGGCCGGCATCGCCCTGCCCGAAGAGCAACGCCGCCAGTTCAACGCGAACGAACAGGAGCTGTCGCGGCTGAGCACCGAGTTCTCCAATCACGTGCTCGACGCCACCAAGAGCTACGGCCTGAACCTCACCGATCCGGCCGACGTCGAGGGGATCCCGCCGACCGTGCTCGCTCTGGCCGCTCAGGCCCATCGCCAGTGGCTCGCCACGACGCAGGCGGACGAAGCGGCACGCAAAAACGAAGCGAACGGCGCTTCGGCCCCGGCCGGCTCCGCCACGGCCGCCTCGCAGCCTCCGCCCGCGGCGCACGACAGCGAGGCGTCGCCATCCGGCGATTCCGACGCCACGCGCGGACCGTGGCGCTTCACCCTGGAGGCCGCGCTGGTCGTGCCGTTCCTGCAACATTGCCGGCGGCGGGAGCTGCGTGAGCAGGTCTACCGCGCGTACGTCACGCGCGCCAGCGCACCGCCCCACGACAACACGCCGCTGATTCCGGAGATCCTGCGCCGGCGCCGCGAGAAGGCCCGCCTGCTCGGGTTCCGGACCTATGCCGAGGTCAGCGTCGAGTCGAAGATGGTGCCCAGTGTGGAGCGGGTCTTCGAGTTCCTCGAAGAGCTGCGCTCCGCGAGCTGGCAGCCGGCCCATACCGAATTCGACGAACTGACCGACATCGCCCGCCGCCACGACGCCGAGCTGCCATTGAAGCACTGGGACGTCGCGTTCTGGTCCGAGCGGCTGCGCGAGGAACGCTTCGAGTTCACCGATGAGCAGCTCCGGCCGTACTTCCCTCTCGACCGCGTCCTGGATGGGCTGTTCGCACTGGTCGAGGATCTGTTCGGAATACGCGTTCGGCCGGCCGAATGTGCGGTGAGCACGTGGGATCCCGACGTCCGGTTCTTCCACGTGCTGGAGGACGACCGCATCATCGCCGCGTTCTACCTCGACCCGTACTCGCGGCCCCGGAACAAGCGCCCCGGTGCGTGGATGGACGAATGCCTGGTCCGCCGGCGTTGTGGCGACCGGCGTCAGCTCCCGGTGGCATACCTGGTGTGCAACAGCACGCCGCCGGTCGGCTCGACCCCCTCGCTGATGACGTTCCGTGAGGTCGAGACCCTGTTCCACGAATTCGGTCACGGTCTGCAGCACATGCTGACCGTCGTCGACGAAGCGGACGTCTCAGGCATCAACGGCGTGGAGTGGGATGCGGTCGAGCTGGCCAGCCAGTTCATGGAAAACTGGTGTTACCACCGTCCGACGATGGACCGCATTTCCGGGCATTATCAGACCGGAGAACCGCTCCCGGACGACCTGTTTCGCAAGCTCTGTGAGGCCCGCACGTTCCGCGCCGCCAGCGCCATGCTGCGGCAACTGTTCTTCGGACTGGTCGACATGGAGCTGCACCACCGGTTCGATCCTCAGTCCGGCACGGACCCGTTCGACGTGCAGCGCTCGGTGGCCGAACGCACGTCGGTGCTGCCCCCGCTGCCGGAGGATCGCACGCTGTGCAGCTTTCAGCACATCTTCGCGGGCGGCTACGCCGCGGGATACTTCAGCTACAAGTGGGCGGAGGTGCTCAGCGCCGACGCCTTCGAAGCCTTCCAGGAGACCGGCCTGGACGACCCGGCGGCGCTGCGTTCGACCGGCCGCCGGTTCCGCGAAACCGTGCTCGCCCTCGGGGGCAGTCGCCATCCCGCCGAGGTCTACCGGGCCTTCCGCGGTCGCGACGCCGACCCGAAGGCTCTGCTGCGGCTGTACGGCCTGCTGCCGGGGACGGACACCGACTGAACGCGTGTGTGGAATGTTCGGACGCCGCAGCGACCGAAATCCACGCGGCTCGCAAACCGCGAGGACCGCCCCGTGGTATCGATGATGCAGCGGCGAACCCGCGTTGACGCATTTCCGGCAGTTCGGCAACAATCCCTCGGCCCGTGCCGCCCCGGTCCACGCCGAGAAACCAACAGGCTCGTGCGATTCACCGATCACCCCGGGGCGAAACGCGGCACTCTCTCGCGGCGGCACTGCGGCGGCAAACTCCGGATCGAAACCGCTTTCACCGGCACCGGATATCGGAAGCCGGCGTGCTCGAACCTCACAAGCTCACGGAAAGGACTCCGTGCAGAATGTCCACCACACTTGTTGCCCGCGGCAGTGACGCGGACAGCCGCAGCACGGAAAACTCGACGGTCGACGCGCTTCCCGCCGCGGAGCAGTCGGGTTTGTGGCACCGCGTCCGCAGTGCGATGCGTCGACTCGGCTCGCTCGTTCGTCGCGCGTTTCTCCGCCACCCCATACTGGCGACGACGGCCCTTTGCCTGTCACTGACGGTGCCGTTCTACGGGTCGCGCGGCCTGTTCGAGACGTCTGAGGGCCGCTACGCCGAATGCGCCCGACAGATGCTGAAAACCGGTTCGTTCTGGACCCCGGTCCTGAACGGCCATCCGCACCTGACCAAACCCCCGCTGACGTACTGGGCAATCGCCGCCGGGTTGAAGACGATCGGGATCTCGACCTGGGGCGCACGAGCCTATCTGCTCGCCGCGCACTGCCTGGTCGTGCTCTTCGCCATGCTGTTGGCCGGTGAGCTGTACGGCCGCCGTTCGGCGATCATGACGGCCATCGTTCTCAGCGGCGCCCCGTACATGCTGGCGGGTGCCCAGGTGGTTACCACGGACCTGTTGGTCACCGCATGGATCGCCATGGCCATGTGGGCCTTCTGGCGCGGCCTGCGGAGCGGACGGAACCGGTACGTCGTGCTGATGTGGCTGGCGATGGGACTGGGCATGCTCACGAAAGGTCCGGTCGGGCTGCTCCCGTTTTTCGGCGGGTTGCTGCCCGTTTATCTGCTGACGCGCTGTGCTCGTGCGGACGCGGACGGCGGCCGGTCCTTGTGCGCGCGTGCGTGCGGCCGCCTCGGTCAGTGCCTGAACCATTTCCGGCCCGGCTTGCTCGACGCGTATGCAAAACTGCACCCGCCGAGCCTGTTTCACCCATTGGGCCTTCTGCTTTTCGTGGTACTCGGCTTCGGCTGGTTCGCAACCGACCACCTCGGTGACCGATCATCGGAAGGCGGCCTTTTCTTCGCGGCATACTGGCTGGCACACGAAGTTTTCGGCCGCATCTTTCTCGGCGAGTTTCACCGCAATCCCCAGTTCACCTATGCGCTGGCGGTCTACGTTCCCATCCTCTGCTTCGGCCTGGGCCCCTGGTTCCTCTGGGCCCTCACGGAACCACGCAGCGTCTGGCAACGTATGGCAGCGGCTTCGCAGGGAACCCAATGGGCGGCCGATCCGCGCACGCTGTACCTGGCGCTGAGCCTGATCGGTCCCGGCGTGATCTATTTCACCGCCAAGTCCAAGCTGCCTCTGTACGTGCTCCCTTTGGCCGTTCCTCTGGGGATCCTCTGGGGCCGCTACATGGCCGATTGCCTGCGACGCCGGCGCATCTCCTGGACCGTGCTCGCCGTGCTGATCGTGGTCGCCGTCCCCTCGACGGCAACCATTCGCTGGGGGCTCAGCGTGCTTCCCGCTCGTCGCAACATGAAGACGTTGGCCGCGGCGCTGCAGGATTTCCGGGCCCACGATCCGTTCGGCGCGGTGCTTTGTGTGGGACGGTCCTTCAACGGCCTCCAGTTCGAGCTGCAGCGCGAACTGCCGGTCGCCTCCTGGGAAGAAATCATCGCCGACGCACCTCATATCGCGCATCGGCCCGAGGATGTCTGGCTGCTGCTGCCGCGCGACTTCACCGAGCAACTGACAGAGGCGGCGGCCGAGTCGCTGACCATCGTGCCGCTGACGGATCACTGGCGGGCGGTCGCCTGGCCGCTGGAGGCCGATGAAATCGTCTACTGGCCGTCCGACGCCCCGGCGCCAGACGGTTTTTCCCTCCGCCAGCGTGCAGGCCATGGCCCAAACTCAGTACGGCGATGTCATATCCGGACCACCCGCCAGCCACACCCGCGCCACATCGACGGCCGCCAACCGGCGCCGGCGACCGGACCGTCGGCCTGCGGGCACTTTCAGTGCTCGCCGCGGGGCGCTTTCTCCTGTCCGTGTTCCTCCTCGAGCAGCGCCGCAGCCGCTTCGCGAACGCGTCCTTCCTGCTCGGCAGTCAACTCACTCAACAGCGGGATGATCGGCCCGGTCTCGGCAATGCCCGCCAGCGACACCGCGCGGTGCAGTACCCGGACCGGCGAGATTGCGTTCCGCAGGTCTTCCAATGCGCGAAACGTCGCGCGGATCCGCTCGGCCTCGGCCACGTCCCCCTCCCGCAGCGCCCGCAGCATCCGCATCGACAGGCGCGGCGCGACGCACACACAGCCGGAGGTGAATCCGACCAGTCCAAAGCGCGTCATGTGTGCCACCGCAGGCTGCTCGCCGATCCCGCTGACGACCATCTCCGCCGGGACATGCTGCAACAGCTCGGCCAGGTACGGGTCGTCGTGCGGGTCGTCACGGACAACGGCGTACTTGATCGCCGCCACGCAGCCGTCCGCGACCAACCGCCGCACGTCAGCGACATCCAGATACTCCTGAAATTTCAGATACGCGATCGCCGGGCGGCCGATTCGATCGCAGAATCGGCGGATGGCGGTCGCCACACCGGCGGACGTCGCGACGTCCCGCTGCGGCAGGACCATCGCCGTGGGAAACGGAAAATCGCGCAACGCCTCGGCCTGATCCATCATCACGCCGTAGGCCGGACCGACCGACGGAATCATCCAGGTGTCGGCTCCGGCCAACTCGGCAAGCATCTCCAACAGCGCCGCATATTCGCTGATCCGGACGTGATAAAGAATCGCGTTGCCGCCGTAGAGGATGTTGCGGATGCCCCCGCTTTCCAGGTACGCCACCAGCCGCCTGTTTTCTTCGACGGACAGTGATTCGTCCGCCGACCGCGCCAGCGGCGGCACCGCGATCACCGACCGCGCCAGCACTTCCTTCGAGACATTGCCGGTAAACATCGCAATCGACTCCCCGAGCTGTTTCTCTCCGCACGCGCGTCGCCGCAATGCTCGGACACTGCACTGATCCCGTCGGCGGCGTGTCCCGTCGAATCGACGCGACGCCCTATCCTCAACGATTCGCATCCCCGGGCCGGGCCAACGTCTTCCCGTCCTCAAAGCCGACGGACGCCGTCGCCCGGGCCGCGGGCCGAACCGGCCGCACGATCGCCACGTCCGCTACGCCGCCGCCGAGCCGCACGTCGCGCACATTGCTCACGGGACGCACAGGGCATGCCGTCGCCGCGGACTCTAAGAGCCGGCCTTCGCAACGTCAAACCGCATCAAGCCGACGCCGCATTCAGCCGAAGAACGAAACGACGGCGTATTGATCGCATCCACTGTCGCAGGCACGAAGGACGCGGACATGGAATTCTGGGGCGCGCTGAGTGATAATCAGATTGCGGTCTCGGTGAGTACGCTGGCCGTCATTGCGAGCTTCCTGGCCATGGCCTTCCTGGGCCGCGGCGGCAACTCGTCCGATACTGCAACGGCGCAGTCGCGGCAACGCGTCGAGCCGACCGCTTTGGCTCGGACGAAGGACGCAAAGGCCGCCTGAAGGCCCGGCGCTGCGTGCGTTGGCGTGGATGATGGCCCTTGGGGTACTCGGCGCGGTGCTGACGTGCCGTCTGGCGTGCTCCGCCCGGCCATCGCGCTTGCGCCGATAGCCCCCGTCGGATTCGCCGCCCGCTGCGGACCGGACCAACGATTCGCACCCGGGTGCGATCGGAAGCACGGCACCAGCCGACGCGAACACCTCCGCGCAGCGTGTGCGTTGCCGCCTTCTGCGCGGTATCGGCAGCCTCGTGCCGCGGAGCAATCGGTCGGCGCGGCGTTGCAAAGCGGCAACTTCGAATCCAACCGGATCGGCACGGAGACGCGATCATGAAACGTATGCAATGGGTGTTGCTTTGCACCGCCGCGTTCGGTCTGGGCTGGGCGTGCGGGCGGTTCGAATGGCCGCGCTCGACGGCGGCGGAGGCACAGTTGACCAAGAACAAGGCTGCCGTGGCGGAACTCGGGCTGGCCCCGGAAACCGTCGACAAACTGGAAGAAGCCTGGGTGGCGATCAAGACCGCCCGCGAAGCGCTCGAACAGGATGGCAAATACGTGGCCGCCACCAAGGGCACCAACGTGTTCGCCGTCACGGTCGGTGGTCTGAACGCCATGGAAGACCTCGAAAAGGGCCGCGGCGTCGATCCGGAGACGTTCGCTGCACTGTATGCCGGCTTGGCCACCGACCAGGTGGCGGCGCATCTGGATCGCGACGAACAAGGTCGGTTGCGATACAAAAACCGCGTCGTGCGGATGTACTCGATCGAACGTCTGAAGAAGCTTTTCGAACGTCGCCAGACGTTCTCCCGCGAAGAATACTGATCCGCTCTGCGCGGCCTTGTCGCCGGACCACAGGACTCCGCGACAACGAATCGGGTGCACGAAACGTCCGGATCCCCCGGCAGTCGAATCTGTCGGAGCGCAGGACGCGGTGCGTCGACGGGCGTGCCGTGACGGATGACGCGGATCGGACGTGCCGTGACGCGCAGGCGGCGACGAAATCCGCCGCCGGGCGATCTGTGCGTTCCGATGCGAAAGCAAGTCGGACCGGCACGGAAACGGGCGTTCGGGCTCGTCGTGTCGGCCGTCGCCACGGTCGGCGAGTTCTCTCTTGCCCGAACGTCACGAAGCCGATAAAAGGCAGCAGACGTGAGTCGCGGCGACTTCGTCGAGACATCGCGGAACGGTCGCACGACCGACGTCAAAAGGATTTACGTGGGCTTTGGCAAAAGAATTGACAGGAGTTGATGGGAAGCTATGATGCGGTGGCTGACACGGGTGGCTGGGCGAGGCCACGTCAGCTGCCCCATCAGAGACAAACAGCCGGGGCTGGGTTCACGAGCAACGCCTTTCGCTGTGCCACCGCTCGTTCTCATCAGCCGGTGGATGAGTCGGTGCTCGAACCGACCTCAAGGGGGTATGCGGATCGGCGATCCGAACGTCCCGGCGATACGCGAGATCAGTTTCTCGTTTCTCGGTACCAGCCGGTGATGGGTCTGTGAAGGGCGCTCAGCCCTTCGTGTGTGTACCGATCGCCGGTAGAACGAATCGCTCTGGTAGCCAATGTCGGGTGTGTGTCTTCGGCGAATCGTCGCAGTTGCTGCGTCTTCGATTCGCGAAGCATCTTGGAATGATCCCGGGTGCTGAGGTGTTCGTGATCTGCTCGGGCACCTGAAGCTTCGGTTGCCTGCGCGGCGACCGACGTATGGGGGGGCATCCAGGGGCGGCGGGCAGCCGTGTCTGTTTCCGCCCACACGCGTCCGACGATGCAAGTTGGTGGGAGTTTCTGGTTGGTCGAGCGCCCGAGCGCCGGCGGGTGGCCGGACGACTGATGAGTGGTTGTGTCCGCGTCCGCCCGGATCCGCAAAGGAGTTGCGGTTGAGATCCTGACAGTGAGCCGCAGGCGTACCCGACAGCGGCCCGTCACTACGGTGTGTCGGGCTGCCGGTTCCGCTGCGGACCTCGGCAGGTTCGAATGCGGCGACCGGTTCGGCACGACCGCTGCGTCGGGATGCGGCCGCCGGTTCGGCACGGCCCGGAAAGCAGCGTTCTTCGGCTTGGACGGGTGGCTGTCGCAGGCCGATGCAACGTGGCTGTTCCCGTCGGCGGTCCCGTCGAGCGGGACATCCCACAGCGTCGCATCAGCGGGTCGGCACCGGAGCACGGTCGACGCACCGACCACCCAGGGAAAGCGTGCCCGCTTGGTGAACGCGCAACCGGGAGCGCACGTCGGTCCGGTTTTCGGCACGTCGGTCTGGATGGGCCGACGGGTTTGGAACCCGGCCCGAGCGGGTTCGCCGAAACGAGTTCGTGTCCGGGGATGGGAATGCCCGGAAGCCATCCCACAGTTTGGAACGGGACGGGATCCCGTACGCAAGCCATGGAAAAACAGGAAAGCAAACAGCCGATCAACGAATCTCTCGAAGTGTTCGGCGAGGGTCTCGATTTTGAGACCGACGAACAGGAGCCCGAAACCTCTCCGATGTCCATTTCCACGAACGATCCGCCCCTGTCCGAGCCGATCGCCCGCGACGCTTCTGGCGCGTCGGTCGACAGCAACACAGACCAGGAAGGCACCAGCAGCATGCCCAGCGAGGATCGTGGCCGACGTCGGCGGCGTCGCAAACCGCGCAACCGTCAACACACCAGCACTCAAGCGCAGCAACACGGAGAAGACCGACGACGCACAGACCGCAGCGGCAGCCGAAGCAATCAGAACGGAGCTGCACGCGGTTCCCGCTCGCGGTCACGTCATCGGCGACACCGCTCTGGAGGACGCAACGAAAGTCCCACAGTCGAAGTCCCGGCCGTGACTACGCCACCCCGGGTGGTCGAAGGCGTGCTGGAATTGCATCCGAAGGGTTACGGCTTCCTCCGCAACCTGCAGAACAACTACCTCGTTCAGGAAACCGACCCCTTCGTCGCCAACTCCATCGTCGACCAGCATCAGCTCAAACCGGGCCTGTTGATCCGCGGACCGGTCGGCCGGCCGCAGAAAGGCCAGGGACCGCGGCTGCTGGAGATCGAATCGATCGAAGGCCGACCGCCGGAGGAATGGCAGAAGCTGAAGCCGTTCGACGAACTGACGGCGGTGACGCCGTACCGGCAGATCAAACTGGAAACCGGTCCGCGGCCGATCACCACACGCGTGATGGACCTGCTGACGCCGGTCGGAAAAGGCCAGCGGGCGTTGATCGTCGCTCCCCCGCGAACGGGCAAGACGATGTTGTTGCAGGACATCGCCGATGCCGTCAGCGTCAACCATCCGGAGATCCAGTTGAAGGTATTGCTGGTCGACGAGCGTCCCGAAGAGGTGACGGAAATGCGTCGCCGTGTCCGCGGCGAAGTGATCGCCTCCTCGATGGACCGCGACGTCGAAAGCCACGTGCGATTGAGCAAGCTGATCCTGGAACGCTGCAAGCGGCTGGCCGAGATGGGCAATGACGTCCTGCTGTTGATCGACAGCCTCACACGGATGGCTCGCGCGTTCAACAAGTACGGCGGCGACAGTGGGCGGACCATGAGCGGCGGCCTGGACGTGAAGGCCCTTGATCTGCCCAAGAAGATCTTCGGGTCGGCGCGGCAGTTCGAAGAAGGCGGGTCGCTGACCATCATCGCCACGGCGCTGATCGAAACCGGCAGCCGCATGGACGAGGTGATCTTTCAGGAATTCAAGGGCACCGGCAACATGGAACTGGTGCTCAGCCGGGACCTTGCGGATCGGCGGATCTGGCCCGCCATCGACATCACCCGTTCCGGAACACGGCACGAAGAAAAGCTGTTGGGGCCGGAAGCCCTGGAGAGCGTCGTGTTGCTGCGTCGCAGCCTGATTTCGCTCAGCCCGGCCGAAGCCATGGAACAGCTGGTGCGGACCTTGGAGCGGTTCCCCACCAATCGCGAATTCCTCGAAAAGGTTCGCTCGATCCTCTGAACCTCGGCGAGCCGTTGTGGCGTGTTCGCCGTGGGCCGTCCCCGCTGCTGCGGTGAGGGAACCGTCGCGCTTCCGGCACGACGCGTGGTGCGAAGATCGAGCCCGACGGCCGCGGACACCGCACCGCTTTCCCGCGGCTTCAGCCCGTATCGATGCCCAGTTCTTCGATTTTGCGATACAGGCTGGAGAGCCCCAGCCGCAATCGCTTGGCCGCTTCGCGTTTGTCCGGCCACTGTCGCAGCACACGGGTAATGTGCAGCTTTTCGTAGTGGCGCAGCGCCGACCGCAGGTCGTCGGTGTCCGGCAACGGCTGGTTGATGCCCAGCAGTTCCGGCGGCAAATCCTTGGGCGTGATCATCGAGCCTTCGCACATCATCACCGCGCGTTCGATGGCGTTGTCGAGCTGCCGGACGTTGCCCTTCCAGTGAGCCGACATCAACAGCCGCATCGTTTCGCTGGTGGCTCCGCTGACCCGCTTGCGCATCTGCCGGGAATGCTTTTCGATAAAAGCTTCCACCAGCTCCGGAATGTCGTCCAGCCGCTCCCGCAACGGAGGCACACGGATCTTCACGCCGTCGAGGCGATAGAACAGGTCTTCCAGGAATCGTCCCTCGGCCACTTCACGCAACAGGTCCCGCGCGGTCGACGCGATGATCCGCGCCTGAACCTCGACCGGCTCGGACGTCCCCAGAGGCATCACCTCCTGGTACTCGATCGCCCGCAACAACTTGGCCTGGGTACTGAGGGGAAGCTCGGCGATCTCATCCAGGAAAACCGTGCCCCGACCGGCCGTGCGGAACAGCCCCGGTTCTTCCACGGCAGCGTTCACCAGCGACGTGCGGCCCCCGAACAGTTGGGCCTCCAGCAGCTCGACCGGACGCGTGGCGCAGTTGATCGCCAGAAAACGTTCCTCGCGATTCGGTCCGGCCGCGTGCACGGACCGGGCCACCAGTTCCTTCCCCGTTCCGGATTCCCCGACCAACAACAGGTTGGAATTGGTCACCGCGAATTTGTGAATCAGGCGCTGTAATTCGGTGATGGCCTTGCTGGAGCCGATGATCGCTGGGAACCCTTCAGCGCGCTGCAGCTCCCGACGCAACGCCTGGTTCTCCAGATGCAGTTCGCGGAATTCGAACAGCCGCTCCAGCTTCATCAAAAGGTCTTCGAAGATGACCGGCTTGACCAGGTAGTCGTACGCACCGCTCTTGAACGCGGCGACGGCGTTCTCAACGGTCGCGTAGGCCGTGATGATCAACACGGCCGTGCGTGGCGAAAGTTGCTGGATCCGTCGCATCAGCGCAATGCCGTCGCCATCGGGCAGTTGCACGTCGCAAATCGCCGCAGCAAACGAATTCTCCCGGACCAGTCGCACCGCTTCACCGGCGCTGTCGGCCGTCTCCACCGGAAATCCCTCCGACGACAGAAACTCCGCCAGCGAATCCCGGATCACCTGTTCGTCTTCCACCACCAGCAGTCGATAGTGCTGTCGGCGTTCCTTGGTGGTCATGGCGCTCACCGCATCCGATTTCCGTCGATGCCGGCCGTTCGCAACGGCGCGGCACTGCATTGCACACCCGCCACGCACACTTACACTGATGGCACGCCGCCGCGATGGCGGACATGACATCGCCGCATTGTAGCGCTTCGCATGACCTGCGTCATTGAGGTGCAAAACCGTGCGAAGGGCAGCCGGGCAGACCATTGCAGCGGTGTCACGTGAGGACGGTTCCACCGTCGCGTGACGCGACGTTCCGGCCGCAACACTTTCATTTGGAGAATGACCATGCAGCGTTGGCCGATCGGCGTGTTTACATCCATCGATGAAGGCTTGGGCGTGCATCTGGACGTGGCACAAGAGCTGGGTATCCCCACCGTCCAACTGCACGCGCCGAGCCGCCAGTTGCGCACCGAGGCCGCGGCCGATCAGTTTCTGCAGAAGTGCCGCGACGCCGGAATCACGGTCACAGCCGTTTTCGGCGGCTTCGCCGGGGAGAGCTATGCCGACATCGCCACCACGGCCGCCACCGTGGGACTGGTTCCCGAAGCCACACGGGCCGCGCGGGTACAGGAAATGAAGGAAATCTCGGACTTCGCCCGCCACCTGGGCTGTGACACCGTCGCTCTGCACATCGGTTTCGTGCCCGAAGACACGGAGAGTTCCAGCTACCGCGACCTGATCGATGTGACGCGCGATCTGCTGGACCACGTCGCCCGCAATCAGCAGCGGCTGCATCTGGAAACCGGGCAGGAAACGGCCGAGCATCTGCTGCGATTCATTGCCGATGTCGACCGTCCGAACCTGTTCATCAACTTCGATCCCGCCAACATGATTCTCTACGGCACCGGCGATCCCCTGGAAGCACTGGAGAAGGTCGGACATCTGGTGCGCAGCGTCCACTGCAAGGACGCCAAGTGGGCTCCCGAAGCGGTCCGCGGCGTGGAATGGGGACAGGAAGTTCCGCTTGGCGAAGGCGACGTGGGCATTGAGCGGTATCTCCGCAAGCTCCACCAGCTCGGCTACGAAGGCCCACTGACGATCGAACGGGAAATCCCCCAGGACCGCGAACGCCAGAAGGCGGACATCAGCCATGCGGTGCGTCTGCTGACCGAGCTGCGTGAGCGGATTCTCGGCGCAGATTGACCCCCGGTTCTGCCGAGGCAGACACGGGCCCCGCCGCGTCCTCGCCGTCGCCCCGCAGAGATTTCGGCCGCGCGGCACCGCGCGATGCACGCCCGGCCCGGCGTTCGCGCCCGCCGGTTCGCCGTGCACTCATCCAGCCGTCGTCTCGTCCGTGGCAGCGATCGGCAGCTTGATGGTGAAACGGGTGCCCCGCCCGACCGCCGATTCCACGCGAATGCGTCCACCGTGCTCTTCGATGACTCGGCGGCAAAGGGCCAGGCCCAACCCGGTGCCCCCCTGTCCGGACGCATCGGCCTGTTTGGTCGTGAAAAACGGTTCGAAGATTCGCGGCAGCACGTCGCGCGGAATCCCCCGACCGGAATCCGCCACGACCAGCTCGCCGAACGCGCCGGATTCCCGAACGCCGACCGTCAGGCGACCGCCCGGATCCATCGCCTGCCGCGCGTTGACGATCAGATTCAGAACCACCTGCTGGATCTCGCCGGGGTTCACCACCACCTGCGGATCCGCCTCGAAGCGCGTGTTCAACTCGATGCGGTGTTTCGACAGGTCTTTCTCGACCAGCACGAGCACGTCTTCGACCAGACCGGCCAGGGGATACGGCTGGCGTCGCCGGCCACCATGACGCGCATAGGCAAGCACACCGGACGTCAATCGGGCGGCCCGCTGTGCGGCGCTCAGAATTCGGTCGAAAGCCTTGTCGCGAGTCGCTTCGTCCTTGTGGCGCAGGCCCATCTTGGCATAGTTGATCACGGTCGTGAGGATGTTGTTGAACTCGTGCGTGATCGATGCGGACAACTCCCCCAGCGTGCTCAGCCGCTGGGCCATCAACAGCTGCTGCTGCATTGCTTCCAGCTCGCGCCGGGTGGCATCGGCCGGGGCCGGATCGGCCGCACGGAGGTTCGCCGCGGAAGCCGTTGTAGCAGCGGCAGACAGTGTGTCGGACCCGGTGGGGACGTTCATCGCAGCAATCCTCGGTGTTCGACGGACCTTGCGACAGCGGCACCGCGCGGAGAGTGCCCTCAGCGGTGCTATCGGCGCCGCCGGTCACCGGCCTTGACGATCACCTGGTGCCGCGATCGTCCCCGTCCCAGACGACGCCACCGGTGTCTCCTGCGAAGCGACGGCATGCTGGAGAATCGCTGCCCGATCTGCGGATCGCGCCGGAGGTTCGGCGTGTGCGGGCCGTCCCGCGCCTGCGAGGCGCGGGCTCACCGTAGCGGATGCCCGCAGCCGCGGTAGAACGCGCCCGCCGCGCTCGGCCAAGCCCGGTACGGACGTCAGTGTGTACGGGTCTGCGGCAACACGGCGAAACCCACGCGGCGGATCCCGTGCCGGGCGCAGGCAATGAGGATCGGTTCGACCCGCTCATAGGGAACGCGACGGTCCGCACGGATCCGTACTTCGAAGGGACGGTCCCCCGCGGTCGCCCGGCCTTCCAGCAACACACGATCCAGTTGGCCTGCGGCCAGTGGACGCCCCGAGACGATCAACGTACCGTCGGCCCGCACAGTGATCACGAGTCGATGCGGCAGGTTCCGCTCCGAAGCGGCCTGGCTGGCTTCCGGGAGCTCCACCGGTTCGGAAGCTTCATTGCGGGCCAGATGGCTGGCCGCCAGAAAAAAGATGATCAGCAGGAACACCACGTCGATCAGGGGCGTGATGTTGAACTGCAGGCCGTGCTGTCGCAGCTCGGTGGGGATCCGCATCAGGTGCGTTCCTTGGAGCGTGACGCTTCGGCGGGCGCCGGACGCGCCGTTTCGGCTGCCCGGCGCACGATGCGACGCTGCGCCACCGCCCGTTTGTACTCTGCAAATACCTGTTCAGCCGTCAACGTCGCTTCCGCCGCCAGCTCGTCGATGCGATTGCGGAAAATTGCGTAGGCGGCCAGAGCCGGAACGGCCACGCCCAAACCCATCAACGTCGTCACCAGAGCGCGATAGATTCCGGGAGCGAGTTCCGAAACCTGCGGATTCGCTTTCGATTCGAACTCCAGGAACGCCAGGATCATGCCCCAGACCGTGCCCAGCAGGCCGAGCATCGGGGCCAGCGTGCCGATCACCTGCAGGTATTCGATCTTGCGGAACAGCCGCGCGGCCTGCTCGGTCGCCGCGTCTTCCATTGCTTTCTCCACGGCGTCATAACCCAGGTCCGCCTCGGCCAGCCCGGCTTCGACCACGTGCGCCAGAAAACTGGGACGCGACTTGCACTGCTGACGAGCTTCGTTGAACCGCCCGGCGGAAATCTGTCGATGCAAAGCGTCGGCAAGCCCCACAGGCATCAGCGCCCTGCGGCGGATGCTGAAGAAGTGCTCGACGATCAAGGCCACCATTGCGACGCTCAGCCCCGCGATGACGGCACCGATCAGACCGCCGGCCCGGGCCAGCTCCCGCAGATCCAACCGAGGCGCCGCCGATTCCTGAGCGTCCGGGGGCGTCCCCACCAATGCACCTCCGGTCGCGCCCGCAGGCGCGGGACGCCCGCCGGGTGCGGCGATTTCCGCAGCGGCGGACGCCGCCGAGGAGTTCGGCGCTGAACGCACGCCGCCCCCGCCCACGCGAACGTCTTGGCCAAGCACGGGCATGGCAGCGGCACACAAAGCAATGACGATCGGCGCGCTGATCGGCCATCGCCACATCCAGCCTTTGCAAATGCGCCGACTTCCGTCTGGCAGATGCTGTGGCATTCCGAGCTCCCTCAATCGGCGCTCCGCACGTCGGTGTCGGAAACGCCCGGTTGCGGCGATGGCCCGAACTTCCGAGCCGCAAGTTCACCTGCGGGGGTTTCGCCGTATTCCGCCGCGACTTCCCGGTACAACCGCCCGGCCGAAGCGGCATCACCCGCCTCCCGCAGCGCTTCGGCGGCCTGAAAGATCGCATCCGCCGCCCACCTGCGGGGTTCCGGGAAAGCAGAAGGTATCCACAGCAAGGTCGCAGCGGCAAGGTCATTCTCGCGCCGAAGACGCCGCGCCCGTGCGACCAGCAACCACGGTCCACGCCGCAGCGGGATGGGAATGCGCTGCGCCGTACGTTCCCAGTGCCGAATCCGCAGATCGGTGATTTCCCCCTGCCGCAGATCGCGCCGCCACAGTTGCACGCGGGCGAGCATCTGCACGCGGTCGTCGCCCGATCGCAGTAGCGCCTCCAGTACGCGCTCGGCGGCCATGCGCCGAGCGGGATCCTGCCAAAGCCAACTGGCCGCAATCAGCCGCAGCACTTCGCTGTCCGCCTCCAGGGCTTCGGACGCAAACGTCGCTTCCGCAGCGGTCAGCGGCGTCGGACTCCACCGCAGCGGCGCCAGCTTCCAATGAAGTATGTCCGAATCGGCCCGAACCAGCGCGTCGAACAGTTCGGCGGCCGCCACGTCGTCGCCGATCTCCAGGTGACAGCGGATCAGGTCGGCCAGAACCTCGCGGCGCATCCACCGCCGGTTCTCCGTCTTCAATGCCGCCTGCAGCGGTTCGACCGCCGCGCGGTACAGTCCTTGTTTCATCAACGAAACGCCGCGTGAATGCGGCTGCACACGCGTCGTGAGGATCGCCACCACCTGGTCCACCGGATACCGCTTCACCTCCTTGTTGACCGCCAGCCGAAACTCGACGAAATCGGCCGTGCGGTCGAGGACTTCCCCGCGCACCGCGACCCGGCTACCAGAACCACGCAGCTGCAGCACGAGGCGGTCTTCGCTCGCGGCCATCAGCCCCGCCACATGCAACGCCGCCACGGCCATCACACCCCGGAACGCTCCTCGACGCATGACTCACCTCCCGTTCGCCCGTGACCGGCATCACGGAAATCCGCCGGTGCATTCCTCAACGGCACCGCTCCGCCCGAACGGACCATGGCCGCGCCGCCGCCCGTCGGCGCCCCTGCATGGTACTATACGCCGCGGAGCCGAATTCCCGCAGGCCGTTTGGGCCCGCCGCCCCGGGCAGCCCAGCACTGCTTTCGAGGGTAGAATAGCGCGCCGTCTCTCCTACGATGACGGAGTACCGCGACGACGCGGTTTCCTGTTGCACGGCCCGCGTGGCCGTGTTACACAAGCACCGCCGAGGGCCTCCGGTCCAGGGCCGGCCGCTGCCGGCGGCGGCATGGCCGCAGTTCTGCGGTCGCGGCCGGCCGGCTGAATCGCAACGTCCGCGTCTGCGAGGGAACTCCAGCATGAAGTGCAACTTCTGTCCGAAACCCGCAACCCTGCACATCACCGACCTTCACAAAGGCGTGGTGAAGACGATCCACCTCTGCAACAGTTGCGCGCAGAAACACATTGCCGACCTGACGGCGGATGTGGAGACCGACCCGGCGCAGCCCAACGAAGCGACCGCCGTCTCGATGCTGCAGCTTCACCTCGCGGAAGTCACCGAAGAATCCGAGGAACAGGAACAGCAGCGATGCCCCATCTGCGGGATCACCTATCAGGAATTCCGCAAACGCGGGCGGCTCGGTTGCCCGAACGACTACACCCTGTTTGCCGAACCGCTGACGCCGCTGTTGGAGAACATCCACGGCAGCACGCAGCACACCGGAAAGATCCCGCGGCGCACGCCGGCCGAGAGCCGCAAGAAATACGAGCTGATCCGTTTGAGAAACGAGCTCCGGCAGGCGATTCGCGACGAAAACTACGAAGAAGCGGCAAAGCTGCGGGACCAGATTCGTACGCTCGAACAGCAACAGGCCTCCGAGTGAACTCCATGTACAGCACAAATCGCCCGCCGGTCGAGAGGCTCGATGACACGTTCCGCATCGGCGGGCGCTGCGGCCGGGCCGGCGCGGCGATCGCCGCCGCTCACGACACTGGCGGCGTCCGGCGACCGGATCCGCTGGAAACGGTTTGACAGGGAGACGAACGACTGTGAATGTCGAAGACCTGGTCAAAACCAGTGGCGAATGGTTGCGGGGAACGGGCCCGGAGTCCGATATCGTGATCTCCAGTCGTATTCGCCTCGCCCGCAACCTGGCGGACTATCCGTTCGTGAACCGGGCCGACGACAGCACGCGGCTGGAAATCGTCGAAACCCTGCGTGAGCCGCTGACGGACGTGCCCGTTCCGTCACGCATGCATTATGTCCGGGTCGACGAACTGGAGCCGATCGATCGGCGGTTGCTCGTCGAACGGCAGTTGATCAGCCACGAACATGCCGAGATGCCCGGGCCGCGCGCCGTGGCGCTCTCGGAGCACGAGAACGTGAGCCTGATGGTCAACGAGGAAGACCACCTGAGGATCCAGGTGATCCACAGCGGGCTGGCCCTGGACGAATGCTGGGAAGAAATCAACAAGATCGACGACAGCATCGAAGAGCACGTGACTTATGCCTTCTCCGATCAACTCGGCTACCTGACGGCATGCCCGACCAACGTCGGCACGGGAATCCGCTGCAGCGTGATGATGCACCTGCCCGCCCTGTCGATGACCAAGGAAATCCAGAAGGTCGTCAATGCATTGCACAAGATCAACCTGGCCGTTCGCGGTCTGTACGGCGAAGGCAGCCAGGCGATGGGGGACTTCTATCAGATCTCCAATCAGGTCACGCTCGGCCGCAGCGAACGCAGCATCCTCAGCACGCTGAAGGACGTGGTGCCGAGCATCATCAAGTACGAACGCCGGGTCCGCGACGCACTGGTCAAGGACAACCGTGACGACCTGCACGACCAGATCGCCCGGGCCTACGGAACTCTGCGCAGCGCCCAGAAGATCTCCTCTGAAGAAACCATGCACCTGCTCTCCAGCGTGCGAATGGGCGTCAATCTGGGCCTTATCGACGATCTCGAAATTCAGACCATCAACGAATTGTTCATCTACACTCAGCCGGCCCATCTTCAGGTGCTCAAGCACCAGACCCTGAGCAACTCCGAACGCAATGTGGTCCGCGCCGCATTTCTGCGCGACCGCCTGTCCGGCAGGCAGAATGGCTCCTGAACGCCGCGTTCCGCTTCCCGTAATCGCCGACCGGGCGCGACCGTTCCACCGGGTCCACCGGTCGCTCACGCGACCGGTCATCACATTCCTCCCTCCGTCCCCCGCATTGGCGCGCTCGCTGCGTCGCTTGGCACAGTGCGTCCGCCGGCATTGCGACCGACGTCCTGCGGTCGCGTGCCGCGATCGGTCCCGTTGACCCGCGCCGCTATGAAATCGAGCGTCGCCGGCAGAAACACGATCCCGGAATAGTGATTGACCGGCAACACGATTTCGTGTCCGGCTTCCAACCCGATCGCCCGGGCGAGCTTGCGAGAGCACTCCGGCGGTACGACCGTGTCGAACTTGCCACGGAACAACCAGAACCGGTCCGCAACGACGCGATGCGCCACATGCAGCGGTTCCACCAACCCCGCCAGCTCACGGATCTGCCGCTCCGTCAAACCAGCCTTCAACAATTCCCTGCGGACACCTGCCGCATCGCGGGCCCCGGTCATCACCACTGTGTACAGGTCGCCGCCGGCCAGCAGGACGAATACGTGTGAAAATGCGTCGTCGATCCCCGCCACCGTCGCGGCCACGAATCCTCCCAGGCTGGTTCCCTGTAGTGCCACCCGGTTCTTCACGACGACGGGCAACGCCGTCACCGCATCGCGCGTGCGGCGAACATCGCGCACACTCTGAACCAGCATCCGTCCGAAGCGTTCCACCTGCGTCACGTCGCGCGGCACTTTCCGAGCACCGTAGCCCGGCAGCTGCACCATGAACGCGTGCACGCCCCGTTGCCGCAGACCTCGAGCGATCATCCGCCCGACCGTCATGCCCGATCCGGATTCATGCACCACGACCACAGCCGGACGCCGCGCCAGTCGCCCCATCCCGTCGCGCACCGCGTACCATTCGACGACCACGCGCGCCAACGGCCGGTCCTCCGGCCTCAACTCGGAAGGCTTCAACCCCGCCGCCGGGAAACTCAACCACAGATCACCCGCGTCCGGGCGCCCCGGCCGGTCCACTCGAACGGCGAACGTCGTGGGGTGCCAGCACAGCCGCTTCAGACAGGCCTCCGCCTCCGGCTTGGGATCCTCGGCACGGCGGATCGAGTCCCGTGCATCGATGGAGGTGCCGATCCAGTCTTCCAGGCCCGATCCGAGACCCGGCGTCTCTGCCGCTGCATTCACGGCGTACGAAACGGCGAGCGCCGTGATGGCCACCGGCGGCAACCACCCGGCTTTGCAACGACGTCGCATCCCGATGACTCCCGTGCCCAGCCGCGGCCCGTGGCGGCGACCCGCCTGCTCCGAACAGTGGATTTCGCACGACGTCGCGCCGCGTGTTGGCACCGCTTCAGTGCATGCAAGGGACCTGCGAACGGCCCCCTGGTGCCGGAGACGACGGCGGAGCCAACGGATCAGGCGAGCAACTCGGCGATCGGCTCCGCCGACGGGTCGGCGACCGGAATCTCGCGGCCGTCGATGACGAAGTGACCGCTGGAGTCGACCCCCACGGCCTCGAGATACGTGTGGAAGAGCTTGGCGTGGTCGACTTCGTTTTCCACCACCGCCGTTCCGTTGGCATTCGTCTTGCCGTAGGCGACACCGCGTCGAATACCGGCACCGCCCAGACAGATCGACCAGGCCGTGCCCCAGTGGTCGCGTCCGTAGTTGTGGTTGATCCGCGGCGTCCGCCCGAACTCGGACAGCACCACAATCAGTGTGCTGTCGAGCATACCGCGATCGTGCAGGTCCGCCACGATCTGGGCAAACGGACCGTCGAACTCGCCGAGTTGCTCCAGGTGGAAATTGAAGTTTTCGTTGTGCGTGTCGTAATTCGAATGCGTCACCTGAACGAAGGTCACTCCGTGCTCCAACAGCCGGCGGGCAAGCAGGCAGTGCCGTCCGAAGTCGTGTTTGCCGTACCGTTCCTGATCCTTGGCCGGCTCCTTGCTCACGTCGAACACGTCGCGCTGCCGCATCAGGTCCTGCGCGCGTTCGAAGCTGGATACGTATGCATCCGTCATCGCGGTGCGCCGCCGCTTCAAAAACCGTTCGTTGAATCGCTTTCGCGCCAGATTGCGCATCCGATCGACCTGTTCGCTGATGTTCTTCGGCCGTTCCGTGTACTGCGGCGGCTTGCCGTTGCCGAGGGTGATGCTGGCAAAGGCCGGGCCAAGGTAGGCCGCATTATTGCTGCGCCCACCGCTGCCGCCGGGAGTGATCTGAATGTGGCCGGGCAGGGAACTGTCCGGCGGAGTGAGTGCCTTGGCGCACACCGCCCCCAGCTCGGGGTAATCGGCGGCGGGTGTCTGCCGGCGGCCAGTAAGCATCATGTAGCGGCCCTTGCCGTGATCGTTGTTGCGGGTGTTGATGCTTCGCACCAGCGCCAGATGGTGCATCTGTTGAGCTGTTTTCGGCAGGAGCTCGCTGATGTGTATTCCGGGAACACTGGTGGGAATCGCGCGGAACGGCCCGCCGGTGTCGGTGCGTGGTTTGGGATCCCACGACTCCAGCTGACTGACCCCGCCTGCCAGATTGAACACCAGTACGCGCTTCTGATCCTTGCGCAAGCGTTCGGCCACCGCCGGTTGCGCCAACACACTCAGACCGCCGACGACCGCTCCGGACCCGGCCAGCAGACCACCCAGAAAGCGCCGCCGCGCGATGGCGTGCTCATCCGACCCACAGGCGTAACGTGCTCTGGTCATCTTCTCGTCCCCCGAAATCAGTCGTTGCGTCCCAAAGGTCGCTGTCGATGCCATGGCGCGGCGGGATCAAGCACTGGTCTCGATACCCGCCATTCGGTCTCAATATCGGAAACGGAACTCCGCGGACGTGATCAGCGCCCAACCGAGTTCCCGACAGGCGGCCGTCTTGTCCGCTTTCCGCGCTTGCAGGTATTCACGGACGAAAGCCACTTCCTCCGGTTCCGGACGCCGCGAAAACACCGAAAGAAACAGTTCTTCGGCAATTTTTTGCGGGTCGTCCAGCTTGACCAGCCGTGCGGTGAGATTCTGCCCGGCGGGATTCAGCCACGACGTCAGGGTCGGGGCGTTTTCGAAGAACAGCGCCTGGTCGACGGTCGCGAAAAAGTCTCGCTGCGGTTGACCGGCTCCGTGACCGAACAGCCGAACGAACGTCGCCTCGTTGCCCGACAGCTTACCGTACAGGAAGTTCTCGAACGCATCGTCCCACCGTCGCTGTTCTTCCGCGCTTCGCTGCCGGCCCTTGGGCGGCGGAACCTGCTTGTCGGCCGCGGCCCGCGCCGCCGGATATTGCAGTTCCAACTGCCCGGTCGCCGCCAAGGCGCTCCACGTGAATTGTTCGGGCGTCAGCGGCGTCAGCGAGGTCGCCGCGAACATTTCGGCCAGTGTGTCGGGCCATTGCTTTCGCACACGTTCCGCGTCCGCCACGGCCGCCTGCAGGGCTTCGGTCAGTTCGGCCCGCTGCCGCGTCAGCTCTTCGCGGCTTCGCTGCAACGTCTGCAACGCGGCGGTGCGCTCCTCGAACAGCTTGCGCACTTGCGCGAGACGTTTTTTCTGTTCGGCAACGACCGCCTTGCGTTGTTCCACGCTTTTGATCAGTTCGGCATCTTCGGCCCCGAGGGCCGCGACACGCGCCTGGAGTCGTTTGGCGATTTCCAGCAACTCCGCGTCGTTCTCCAACCGCGTGCCGACGGACCGAACGGTAGCTGCGGCCGTTTTCAGCTCTTCAACGGTCCGCCGCCGGTTCTGCAGCTCGGCTGTGGCGGCGGTCAACAGCGCCGAGGCGTCCGCAAGCGACTTTTCGACAGCTTCAACGTCCTTGCGCGCCGCGGCCAGTTCCGTCTGAGCAGCCGCGATCCGCCGGTCCAGCTCCGCAAGACGGCTCTGGACGGTCTTTTCGCGCTCCCGCAGCTCCGCCACCTTCCGAAGTGCTTGGACCGCCTCCGCAACCACGGCACTGCGTCGTTGCGTGCGGAGGGCCTCCATCCAGCGCCGCTCCGCCTGGTGCCGTCGCTGACGCGCCGCCAGGACGGCTGGCTGAGCGGCGAGGATCGCCTCTTGTGCCGCCTTCAGTTGCGCCGCCACCGGCTCGGCCGCCTTGCGTGCAGCCGCCAGAGCCTCCCGCGCCTTCTGCACCGGTCCCGCCAATTTCGCACGCTGCGTCTCGAGACTGTGGACCTCACCGGTCACCTTGTCCAACCGGGCTTTCAACGACGCGACCACCTTTTGCAGTGCGTCGTCCGGCGCCTTGGCAAGGGCCGCAACGGCCTTCGCGTGGGCCTGCTGCAGCAATTCGCTCAGTTCCTTCTTCGCCTTCCATTGCGTCTCGACCGGCTTCAGCCGAGCCTCCGCGGCCCGCAGTTGCTTCACTGCGTCCGCGACTTTCTTGTTTGCGTCGTTGAACGGCTTGAGCAAGCCGGCCCACTTCGCTTCGGCTTCCTCCAATTTCGCCTCCGCCTGCGTTTCGGCCTCCAGGGCCTGCTCCCAAAGGTGCTGAGCGTCGCGAACCGCTGCCTCGGCCCGTTCCAGCCGTTTTGTCCAATCGGTCCCCCGGGTCAGTCCTTCCGGCGACAGGGGCGGGACGTCGAACGCCCGCTGATACGTCTTCGACAACGCCAGCTCGCGGAGGAACCAGCGTATGTCGAACCCCTGTTCGGCGAACCGTTCGGCCAGGATTTCCAGCAGCTCCGGCGCGGCTCCGGGGTTGTCGCGATGGATCATGTCCAACGGCTCAACCAGGCCACGGCCCATCATGACGGCCCACAGCCGGTTGACGATGTTCTTGCGGAACATCGGGTTGGTCCCCTGCCGGACGAGTTCGGCCAGTTTCCCACGGCGGCTGTATCGCGGAACGGGGCGAACGTTCTTGTCGGCAAAAACGGCGTACGCTTCGTCGGCCAGCAGCACCGGCTCGATCAGAGCCAGCTCGCCGGGCAGACGCGGCCGCGTCTGATTCTGTTCGCCTGTAAAAGCCGACGTAAAGCCGGTGTCTCCCTCGGCCCTTTCGGCCAGAAACACGTTCTTTTTCGCATCGGTGAACAGGAACGTTCTCTGTACGAATGCGTAGATCCCGTAGTAGTCAGCCTGCCGGTAGGCGTCCACCAGCGGATGGTCGTGGCACTGGCAGCACTGCAGATCCATTCCGAAGAACTTGCGGCCGATGTCGCGGGTCATCAGATGCGGCTCGGCATCGCGGTCCATCAGGAACCGCGCCGCCGGCCGCGTGGCCGGATCCGTCCCGTCCGCCGCAAGGATCTCCGCCGCGATCTCGTTCCATGGCCGATTGTCGCGAAAGGCACGCCACAGATACGCTCGCCACTGGGCCGTCTTGATCCGCTTGTCCGGCCGTCGCTCCATCAACATCACATCGAAAGTAATCGCCAGGTGCCGCGCGTGTTCCGGGCGTGCCAACAGCGCGTCGATCAGCCGTTCCCGCTTCCCGGGCGTCGGATCGTCCAGAAAC
>RFHO01000306.1 GCA_003696385.1 Planctomycetota bacterium
ACGTGAGGGTCCGCCGCCGGGCCATCGGTCGGGGATTCCGTCCCGTCTGCGACGAGCGGGACGAATCTCCGGGCGACCGTCTTTCTTCGTTTCAGGGGCGAACGCCGGCGGCCCTGCTGTCTGAACCGCACCGCTTCGGCGAACAAACACTCCGCCGCATCCAGCCACGCAAAGGATTCCAGCGGTACCGTGCCGCCCGGCCTCGTTCCGCGTTTCAGGTCCGGCGCTGCGTCCTGCGGTGACGGCGATCCCGCAACGCTCGCCGCTTCCAATTCCCACAACCGAGCCAGCGAACGGCTGCTGAGCAGGACCCACGACCGGTCCTGGCGTCGTTCGGCGGAAGGCCAACGACGCTCCGCCGGCAGCCGTTCCGTCCAGACAGTCCAGAAGGCGTCGAACCCGTCGCGCGCCGCAGCCCTTCGCACTGCTTCCGCACAGGTGCGACTCCATCGGAGCCGGCCGATGAGCTGCGCCGGCGAAAGCGCAGCCAGCTCTGCCAGAGAGGTGCGGTCGCCCGACCGCAGAGAAACCCACTCAGGAACTCCCATGACGCGGTTCGCTTCGTCAGGAAACTTCATTGCAGGGGACGGCCGATTTCGCGCCGCGTTGCGCTCATCGCCGCCAGCGGGGCGCGAGACACCGGGCGTCCGCATGCGCCGTCGCCGTCGAACATTGCCGAGAAGACCGCGCGGCGCGAACACGCCCGGCCGCACCACAGTCGCCGCCTTGTCCGCCGCAAACGCAACGGTTCCCGCCTCACGCGCCAAGACCTCCGGTCGCCCCACGGCCATGGATCCGGCGGACGTTCACGCCGTGCGCCGCCGGTCACCGGACGAACGCCGCGACGTAGAACCACAGCCCCGTCGCCGACGTGAGAACCAGGTCGATCGTCGAGACCCAGCCCAGCCGCCGGTGGAGCAGGGAATGCTCCGCCGGCGCCGGCGGGTTCGGAAAACGACGCAGCGCCAGCACGATCGTGGTGGCCCACAACGGAGGTGTCGAGATCGCAAAGACCAGGTGCAGCCACAACACACGCCGCACGGATTCGAGCTGAGCCGCGGTCAATCGCGGGTGGTGCGGATCCTTGTTGACCACCTTCTCCCAACCGCCATGAACCCACTGAAGGTCGACCTCGAAAGCCATTACCGCGATCAGCAGAACACAGGCCAGAGTGAGCTGAATGTTGCGATGCAGCCGGTACCGACCGCGCTTCGCCGCGAATATCCCGGCAGCCAACCCTGGAACCAGCAGCACGAGTGCGGACACGACGACATCCAGCATGAACGACGTGTCGTATCCCAGGAAACCGTGCTGCCACATCCGACTGTGTTCCCGTCCCGTTCGGACCATTCGATCCGGCAAACAGGTCTCTGCATGCCAACCGGCCGCTGCATCCGCCGCCGATTTCTGACATTCGACCGAGTCGGACGCCCATGCGGGCACGTCGATCCCTGACCCACCCACGGTGTGGACGCCGAAGTTGCGGAGCGGCGGAAGCGGATTATCGGGCTCCGTGCAGATCCCGCAACAGACCCAGCACAAGGTCTTCCGGAACGTCAGACACGGTTTCCACATGCCCGAGCCGCGAGGGGAGGACGAACCGCAATCTGCCGGCGACGGCTTTCTTGTCCAGCCGCATCGCTTCCAATATCTGTTCCGGAGAGGCCGGAAACTCGGGTGGAAGCGCCGTCGGCAGCCCCAGCGTCCGCAGCAGAACGAGCTGCCGTTCGCTCACGTCCGGACCGATCCGCCCCAGCCGTTCGGCCAGCCGGCTGGCGTAGACCATGCCGATCGAAACGGCTTCTCCGTGCAGCAGCAATCCGTAGCCGGACAGTGCTTCGAAGGCGTGCGCGAATGTATGGCCGTAATTCAGGACCGCGCGGAGCCCGGTTCGTTCGAACTCATCCGCCACAACCACCTGCGCTTTCAGCTCACAGCTCCGCGCGATCGCCGAAACGACCGCCGCCGGAACCCTCTGCACCAGCGACTCGGCGGATGATTCGAGGGCTTCGAAGAAGGCCGCGTCCAGGATCACACCGTATTTCACGACCTCGGCAAGCCCCGATCGGTACTCCCGCTCGGGCAGCGTCCCCAACGTTTCGGTGTCGATCAGCACGCCGATCGGTTGATGAAACGCTCCAACCAGGTTCTTCCCCGACGGCAGGTTGATGCCGACCTTGCCACCCACCGAGCTGTCGACCTGGGCGAGCAGCGTCGTGGGAACTTGTACAAATCCCAGACCCCGTGCGTAGGTTGCCGCCGCGAAACCAGCCGTGTCTCCAACCACGCCGCCCCCGACCGCCAGCACGACCGTCCGACGGTCCGCCTTCATTGCCGCCAGCGCACCGTACATCTGCTCGACGTACTCCAGCGCTTTGGTGCGTTCGCCGGAAGGAAGAACGTGCGTGCGGATCTCCCAGCCCGCCCGGCCCAGAACCTCGTTCAGCCGGCCGGCGTGCTGGGCGACATTTTCGTCCGTGACGATCAGCGCCCGCCGCGGCCCGCCGCGCCAGTACGGGCGAGCGTTCAGCCACGATTCGATGACTTCGCCCGCCGCATCGAGCAGACCGCGACCGATCAGGATCTCATACGAGCGCTCCCCCAACCGAACCGGTACGCGGCGAGAACCTGCGCCACCACCCCGCGTGGTCGTTTCGTCGGTCAGCGGTTCGCCCATTGCTGCTGCGTTTCCGGTCAATGACTGAAGGATTTGCGACCTGCCCGGTCTCACACGCGCCGGACTCTCGTGCTCCTGCGGTCAGCGGCGACGCAATCTTCCGCGGACGGGCGGGGCCATTGTGCAGCCATTGGCCGGCAAGCGATCCGGAAGCGAGTCGTCCGAGTGTCGCCGCAATTGACGCTGCTTCGTAAGTCCCTGTGAGATGAGGGGTTTCGCGCAGGTGGTGGACATCGCGCCGCTGCTGCGGCTTCGCCTGTCACGCGCGCCGGAGCACCCCTTCACGACATCCGGCCGCCCGGTCGCGGCGCCACCTGCTCGCAGTTGCCGTGCGCGCCCGGGGAACACGTGCCCCAAAAACCGGTATTGCCTTCGGTCCGCGTTTCGGCAAAATAGCGTGCACGCGCTGACGGTGCAAATTGGAGAACCTCGCCCGTCTGCGAAGAGCCGACGACTCAGACGATGCTTCGGCAGCTGTTTCGCATCAGGCGGCTGCGGCGTGCTGTGACGGACCTTCCACCCTCTTCGGCCACATCGGTGCTCGCTGCGATCACCTGGGCCGCAGAGCTTTTCTGTTGATTCCGCTGTTCACAACTCGGTTGCGTCACGGATGACCGTGTGGGAGATCCCGTCTCTCGTGGGCCTGGAGACGACGGGGCGTTTGATGCTGCGCAGTGAAAATCTGCGCCGGCTCGATGCAGTGCAATACGGGAAGGAATGCCATGGGAACCGGTCACGACATCCTCCAAACGATCGCCCGCCGGCACAACGCCGAGAAGTACCAGGAAACACACTGGCAAGGTAGCTTTGCCGACTACCTGGACATCGTCCGCAATAATCCCAAAGTCACACGCAATGCGCATCAGCGACTGTACGACATGATCATGTCGTACGGGTGTGAACGGATTCCCGACACCAAAGAGGACCTGGTTCACTACCGGTTCTTCGATGACCCCGATGACGACGGTCGCGATGCGATCTTTGGACTCACCAGACCCTTGATGGAGCTGGTCAATGTGTTCAAGAGCGCCGCGATGGGCTATGGCACCGAGCGGCGCGTGCTGCTTCTGCATGGTCCGGTCGGTAGTTCCAAGAGCACCATCGCCAGGTTGCTGAAGAAAGGCTTGGAGCGGTACAGCCGCACGGACGAGGGGGCGATCTACACCTTCGGCTGGAAAGAGGATGACGGCAGCATCACCTGGGATCCGATGCACGGGGAACCACTGCAGCTGATCCCGCACGAGGCTCGGGAGGAAGTCTGCCGCATGCTCAACGAGGGCCGATCGCCAGACGACCTCCACGTCGAGATCCGCGGGGACGTGTGTCCGCTGAGCCGATTCATGTTCCGGCAACGGCTCGAAAAGTATCACGGTGACTGGACCCGCGTGCTGGAGGACGTGGTCGTAAAGCGGTTCTTCCTCTCGGAGCAGGACCGCGTCGGAATTGGGACATTCCAGCCCAAGGACGAAAAGAATCAGGACTCCACCGAACTCACCGGAGACATCAACTACCGCAAAATTGCCGAATACGGCTCGGACAGCGATCCGCGGGCATTCAACTTCGACGGGGAATTCAACGTTGCCAACCGCGGCATGATCGAGTTCATCGAGGTGTTGAAACTTGATGTGGCGTTCCTCTATGACCTGTTGGGAGCGTCGCAGGAAAAGAAGATCAAACCAAAGAAGTTCCCGCAAACCGACATCGATACGGTCATCATCGGTCATACGAACGAGCCTGAGTACCGTAAGCTCCAGTCAAACGAATTCATGGAGGCGCTCCGCGACCGGACGATCAAGATCGACATCCCGTACGTGACCACTCTGGACGAGGAAATCCGGATCTACGAAAAGGACTACAACCCGCGTCGCGTGCGTGGGAAGCACATCGCTCCCCACACGCTCGAAATGGCGGCGATGTGGGCCGTGCTCACGCGTCTGGAAGAACCCAAGCACCACGGGTTGACGCTTTTGCAGAAGCTCAAGCTCTACAACGGCAAATCTCTCCCTGGTTTCACGCAGGAGAACGTCGTCCAACTGCGCCGCGAGGCGAAGCGCGAAGGCATGATCGGCATTTCGCCTCGCTATGTACAGGACAAGATTTCCAACGCGCTGGTGACGAACACGGACGCGACGAGCTTGAATCCCTTCATGGTGCTGAAAGAGCTGGAGGAGGGGCTGAAGCATCATTCGCTGATCGCCAGCGACGAAGAGCGCGAGCGCTATCGCGAGTTGATCGCGGTGGTCAAGCAGGAGTACACCGATATCGTGAAGAACGAAGTGCAGCGGGCGATCGCGGCCGACGAGGAGGCATTGCAGCGACTGTGCGCCAATTACATCGACAACGTGAAAGCTTACACGCAGCGTGAACGCGTGAAGAACAAGTTTACTGGTGAGGACGAAGAGCCGGATGAACGGCTGATGCGGTCCATTGAAGAGCGGATCGGTATTCCGGAAACGCGCAAAGACGACTTCCGTCGGGAAATCATGAATTACATCGGCGCATTGGCGCTGGACGGGAAGAAGTTCGACTACCGCACCAACGAACGACTCCAGAAAGCCCTCGAAATGAAGTTGTTCGAGGACCAGAAGGACACGATCAAATTGACCAGCCTGGTTTCCAACGTGGTGGATGCTGAGACACAGGAAAAGATCGACATCGTCAAGGCACGCCTGATCCGCGACTATGGCTACAACGAGGAATCTGCGACGGACGTGCTGCATTACGTGGCCAGCATTTTCGCACGCGGGGACACCCGGGAGGACGGTGAGAAGTGAGCGACCGGCGTGAGGACGCGGCGGTCGGAATTTGTCGGTTTGGAAGGGCGGCGTTGACCGCGGTGACGGTGCGGGACGGCTGGTTGAAGAGCAATCGGCCGTACGGTGTCGATGGGTGGGGCACAGGGGGAGCGGACGATGACGCGGCCGATCAATCGCGATCTCTCGCGTTTCCGTGACATCCTGCGGGGGCGGGTGCGAGAGAATCTGCGTCAGTACATCACGCAGTCGGAAATGTTCGGACGCCGGGGCAAGGACGTCGTATCGATCCCGGTACCGAACATCGACATCCCGCGGTTTCTCCACGGGCAGCGCGGGTCGGGAGGAGTCGGTCAAGGCGATGGGGAGGTCGGGCAGCCGATCGGACCCGGACAGGGGGAGGGCGGCGGTGCCGGTGGGGCCGGCAGCGAGCCCGGCAGTGGCCACTTCCGTGAGGTGGAGGTGACGCTCGAGGAGCTGGCGGAGATGCTGGCGGAGGAGCTGGAGCTTCCACGCATCGAGCCGAAGGGAAGGGATTCGATCAAGAGTCGAAAGGACAAGTACAACACGGTCAGTCGAGTGGGGCCCGATTCGCTGCGGCATTTCAAGCGTACCTTCCGCCGGGCGCTGAAACGGGCTGTCATGACGGGAGAATACGATCCCGCCCGGCCGCGCGTCGTGCCAACCAGGGAGGACACGGTTTATCGATCCTGGCGGTCGGTGGATGAGCCGCAGACCAATGCCGCCATTCTTTACATCATGGATGTCTCCGGCTCAATGACAGACGAGCAAAAGGAGATCGTTCGGACCGAGGCGTTCTGGATCGACACTTGGCTGCAAAGCCAGTACGACGGAATCGAGAAGCGCTACATCATCCACGACGCCGTTGCGACCGAGGTCGACGAGGAGACGTTTTACCACACGCGCGAGAGCGGCGGGACGCGGATTTCGTCGGCGTACAAGGTCGCGCTTGGGGTGATTCAGCGCGACTTTCCGGTGAGCGACTGGAACATTTACTGCTTTCAATTTTCGGACGGAGACAACTGGGGTGAGGACAATGGGGGCTGCCTGCGGTTGTTGGCCGAGTCTCTGCTGCCAATGCTGAACCTGTTCTGTTACGGCCAGGTTGAAAGCCCGTACGGGTCCGGTGACTTCATCCGGGAGCTGCGGAAGCTGGAGAAACAGCACGAGAATCTCCTGCTCTCGGAGATACCGGATCGCGACGCGATCTACGATTCGATCAGGACGTTTCTCGGTAAAGGCAAATGAAGAGCCGCGAGAAAGGCGGCCTGGGAAGGGCGACTTCGGTGGCCGCGGCCCAATGGTGGCTGCGACGATCCGGAGGTGTTGCTGGGGGAGCGATGATGGCCACCGCGGCGGACGTTTTGAGGAAGGAAGAGATTCCGGATTTGCAGGCAGAAATCGAGGCGCATGCGCGGTCGTACGGCCTGGATTTCTTCGACACGATCTTCGAGCTGGTCGACTATGAGGAATTGTGCATGATCGCCGCATACGGCGGCTTTCCGATTCGATACCCGCACTGGCGGTTCGGAGCGGCGTACGACGAGCTGATGAAAGGATATACGTACGGTCTGCAGAAGATCTACGAGCTCGTCATCAACACGGATCCCTGCTACGCCTACCTGATGTCGTGCAATTCGCGGACCGACCAGAAGCTCGTTATGGCGCACGTTTATGGCCATTGCGATTTCTTCAAGAACAACGCATGGTTCCAGCACACAAATCGGAAGATGCTGGACGAGATGGCGAATCATGCGGCGCGAGTCCATCGGCACATTGATCGGCTCGGCTTTGATCGTGTCGAAGAGTTCATCGACGTCTGTCTGTCGCTGGAGAATCTCATCGATCCGTACAGCCCTCACATCCGACGGAAACGGAGCGAGACTGACAGCGAACCGCGGATGGAGACGGTGGGCACAGCGGGGCGCTTTCCTGCGAAGAGCTACATGGACGCGTTCATCAATCCGCCGGAAGTGCTGGAGAAGCTTGCCGAGAAGCGGCGGGCGGAGCTGCTGGAGTTGAACGAGCGGGGGACGTTTCCAGAGGAGCCGACACGGGACGTGCTGCTGTTCCTGCTGGAACACGCACCGTTGAGGGCTTGGGAACACGACATTCTGTCGATCGTCCGTGACGAGGCGTACTACTTCGCGCCGCAGGCTCAGACCAAGATCATGAACGAAGGGTGGGCGAGCTATTGGCACTCCACCATCATGACGCGCCACGGTTTGACGGATCGCGAGGTGATCGATTACGCGGACCACCACAGTGGGACGTTGGCGATGAGCCCGACGCGACTGAATCCGTACAAGCTCGGAATCGAGCTGTTTCGGGACATAGAGGAGCGGTGGAACAAGGGGCGGTTCGGCGCGGAATGGGAAGCGTGCGACGACCTGCGAAAGAAGGAAAAATGGGATCTGGAGCTGGGGCTGGGGCGGCAGAAGATCTTTGAGGTGCGGCGGGTCCACAACGACGTAACGTTCATCGACACGTTCTTGACGCCCGAATTCTGCCGGAAGCACCGGCTGTTCAGTTTCGCGTACAACGATTCCACGGAGTATTACGAGATCGCCTCGCGTGAGTTTGCCGAAATAAAGAAACAGCTACTGCAGAATCTGACGAACCGGGGGCAACCGATCATCTATGTGGTGGACGGGAACTTCAGGAACCGCGGGGAGCTGCTGCTGAGGCACGAGTTCGTGGGGATCGAACTGAAGCTGGACTATGCTCGGGACACGTTGACGAACCTGGAGAAGCTGTGGCGTCGGCCGGTGCACATCGAGACGGTGGTCGACGAGCGAGAGGTCCGGATTTCGTGCGAAAACGGGGTACATGACATCAATACCGTCTGAAGGGTTGACGGGGCCGGCGGGCGGTCGCTTTGGACGTCGTTGTGATGGGCAGAGAGGTTTGTCATGTTTACGGTCAAGAGAGTTCGGGAGTTGCTTCGCGCGGTGCAGGCGGGCAGGGACGGCGTGCTACCGGGGAAAAACGGCTGGGAAGTCGTCGTCGCTGTGCGGAC
>RFHO01000307.1 GCA_003696385.1 Planctomycetota bacterium
ACCTGAAGGATGCGGTCGATCTCGACCGGCTCCAAGCGGTCCGGCAGGCACATGTCCGTGACGATGGAGAAGGCGACCGTACGCAAACCGGCATGTTTGGCGACGATGCACTCGGGCACGGTGGACATCCCGACCACGTCGGCGCCCATGCGTCGCAACATGCGGTATTCGGCACGCGTTTCCAGGTTCGGGCCGGCCACGGCCACCAGCACGCCGATCCGATGCGGAATCTTCAATTCCGTGGCCACACGGTCGGCCAGCGCGACCAGTCGCCGGTCGTACGGCTCGGACATGTCCGGAAAGCGCGGTCCGAGTGTGTCGTCGTTGATGCCCCGCAACGGGTTGTCACCCATCAGGTTGATCTGATCTTCGACGATCACCACGTCGGCAAGCTCGTACTCGGGGTTCATGCCGCCGACCGCGCTGGTGATCAGCAGGATCTCCGCTCCCAACGCCTTCATCACGCGTACCGGGAAGGTGATCTCACTCATCGAGTACCCCTCGTAGTAGTGAAACCGGCCTTCCATCGCGACGACCGGGACGTCCCGCAGCGTGCCGCACACCAGGCGTCCTGCGTGTGACGGTGCGGTCGAAACGGGAAAGTGGGGGATCTCGGCGTACGGGATTCTCGCCGCCGCGTCGATTTCCCGTTCGGCGAGCGTTCCCAGCCCCGTGCCGAGGATCAGCCCGACGTGCGGCGTTTCGCCCCAGATCTGGCGAACGTGCCGTATGGCTTCTTCGATTTTCGGTCGCAGTCCAAGCATAGTCAGCCCCTTGGCGAACGGCACGTGTGGCCACGACGTCCGTCTCCGCGCGGCGCAGCCAAGCGAAAGGCAACCCAGACGTCCGCGACGGACACAGACGCTTCTTCTCGAGCCGGCCATCAATGCAAGAGGCGGTGGACTCGCTGCCGATTGCACCGACGGCCAGCAAGATCACCGCCTCAGTCATCGTGTCGTGCGGCTACAAGCCGCAAGAGCCCGAGGCCCCGTGTCGGCCGGTTTCCCCCGAAGCTTCTCGAGGCTGCGCTGCGTACTGCTCGACGGCCCAAACCGGCACTCGCCCAAGCTCTCGACCGGCATGCAGGCCACAGGGCCGCTGACCGATCGACCGCCGAAACCGCCGAAGGCGGATCACCCGATTACGCGGCGAAGCGCCGGCCCAACGGTATCGACGGGCACCGGAACGAGGGTGGTCGACGGCGAATCATTCTTCGTCGTCGTAGTCATCGCCCCCGTAGTCGAATTCGTCATCGTCCTCGTCGTAGTCGTCGTAGTATTCCTCTTCGTAGTCTTCGTCTTCGTCGTAATCCTCGTCGTAATTCTCGTCGTCCTCGCCGTAGCCTTCGTCTTCTTCGTCGTACTCGTCCTCGTCCAGATCTTCATCGAGGTCGTCGTCGTAGTCCTCATCGACATCCAGATCTTCGTCGAAGTCTTCGTCGTCCGCTCCCCCTACTTCGTCGAGGTCATCGTCGAGCACGTCGTCGTCCATGTCCTCGAAGTCGTCCAAGTCGTCGTCTACGTCCGGTTCGTATTCGTCGTAGTCCTCGTACTCGTCTCCGTCGTCTGTGAGGCCGTCGTATTCCTCATCGTCATCGATGGTCATCGTCCAGGGGGACCGCGGAACGCTCGGCCGCACGCCGACGGATCTCAAGCCCTCACGATCGCCGAACTGGACCGCGTGGCGCTGACGGCGATACCGATGGAAGAAAGTCGGTGCGATCATCGTTCGAGTGCTCTCACAATCATCCTTGGGAATCGAACAGCTGCGGCCAGTACGGCCAACCGGCGGCAATCTTTCGCCAATCCGACGTGGCGTCAATGCCGGAGAGGACCGGATGGGAAACGTCCGGAACCGCGCTCGCAGCGCGGTGTCTGGTACGTAACGGCGGAGGGTTTGTCAAGCACGCTCGTCGCCGGCAAAGAATTTCCGGAAAAGGGTCGCCGACCGTCCGATTCAGGAAGTCTCCGTACGCCACGGAAGGCTCCGGCCCACGGAAGGCTCCGTACGCCACGGAAGGCTCCGGCCCACGGAAGGACCGGAGCGAAGCGGGGCGCTGCCAACGGAAGCACGAGATCCTGCGCACCTCAGCGAAAACCGTCCGCACGACGAGGTCCCGGTGCGGGATCAGCGAGAAGAATCCGGCTCCAGGCAAACGCCGACGGTCGTGCCGACGGGCAGATCGGGCCACAGCCGGTCGCTGGGAACGACGCGGACGAAGACTCGGGGACCGCTCTGGTCGCGTGGAAACGCCGCCGCATCAGCAGTCGCGTCATCGGGCAACACGCCTTCGATGCGCCCGCCGGCGGTGCCGGTCGGGAATTGCACCGTGACACGCCGCCCCTGCAGATCTTTCGCATCGCCGTGTACCGGAAGGCGAGCAATCAGAAACGGCTGTGCGTTGTCATGGATGTGCAAGAGCGGTGCGCCTTCGGGCACGAACTGGCCGGGCTGGCATGCGATGCGACCGACGGTGCCGAACGTCTTGCTTGCAAGCGTTGCCTGCTTCAACCGTTGGTGCAGCAGCCCCAGGCGATCCCGCAGTTCCGTCAGTTCCGCGTCGATCTCCGTGATTTCGGCGGGTGGCGACGCGTCCTGCCGCAGGGCGTCCCGCAGCCGACTCAGGTGTTCGATCCTCTGTTCGCACAATGCGATGCGGACATTGGCGACCTCGGCCGCGTTGCGTGCCGCTTCGATGCGAAACAGCAACCACTGGTCATCGAGCGCCGCAGCGTCTTTCATCCAGGGCAGAGGAGAAGTGTCGCTGAACACGTCCTGGGGCACGGCCACGTGAATGGCCACGGCGTCCTGTTGCAGCGATTCGCCCAGCGCGATCCGCTCCAGGTCGTTGCGGTATCGTTCCTCAAGCAGCCCAGCGACCTGTTCTTTCAACTGCAGGATTTTCTGAGCGATCTGTTGTTCCTGCCACTGCATCGACCGACGAAAGTCGGTCATCAGGCGTTCGCGACGGACCTTGAGAACCTGCTCCCGCCGCTGAAGCTCGGTGATCTCCTCGCACACGGGACGAAGGTCGAACTGCAACAGCGGCTGGCCCGGGTGAATCTTCTCGCCGGTACGGACCAGGACCCGCTCGATGCGCACCTCGTAGGGCAGCGAAACGGTGAACCGCTCCGCTTGGACGATGGCCGGAAACCGTGGACTCGCCGCCCGCGTGGCCCACATACAGGCTATGGCACTCAAGACCGCGGCCGCCGACAGTAATACCGCGATCCGCCGGGGCGATGCTGGCCAACGCGCTCCCGTAGCCGTCGCCCGGCCGCTCAACATGTTGCTCGCCGCATCGCTGGTCGGCTCGGTCGAAAACGCGGACGAATGGACTGCATTCATGGGCTTGTCACCTTGCTGCGACCGACCCGGCCGCGCTCCCCCATCACCCTCGGGCCACGCCGGAGATGCCTTCGACCGCCCGTTCCCCGAGAACAACGTTGCGGTGCGGGGATGTCGATTTCCGCGAGACTCACGGACGCTTGCCGATGTTGCGGCGACGCCCGTGCCGCCGGTGCCGTTCGCCAGACACAACATCGTCGGTGATTGCGACGGCATTTCCCGGGAACACTCTGCAGGACTGCATCAGAGCGTCCGCCAAAACCGTCGCGGCAATGAGGGAACACCTACGGCGTTTCGCTGTTGGAATAGATCGGCGGGCACCGACCGTTGCGTTCAACCGGACGGCTCCATCCTCGACGAGCGGTCGGGCCCGCCGGGAGCCGCGAAGCGTGCAACGGATCGAACGGCTTTTCGGATCCTGCGGATCGTGCGCGTCACGCACGTGTGGCGAAGCCGATCGCCGCAATCGTCCGCTCGGCCTGTGTTGCCGCCGCTCTTGAGACGTCCGAGCGCAGCGCCGGCCCTTATTTCGCAAGGCGGATCACGGGCGGCCGGGCATCCACCGGGGAACGCACCTCCGCGCACCGTTTTCCGGCCGCTGTTTTGCGGCGGCGAATTGGTTACCATGCCATTGCCTATGGAATGGCGCGGTGCGCGAAGAAGCGATTCTCCGTCCGTTCCGTACGGTCGAAAACCATGCGCGGTTTCCGCACCGCCTCCCGACACCGGGTCCGCGACGGACGTATCCGAAGTCTCGCGGTACGGCGCGGTGACTGGGACGATCTGCAAGAAAGGACGCCCGATGAAGATCCTGCTGGCGAATCCGCGGGGTTTCTGTGCCGGCGTGAACATGGCGATCGAATGCCTCGAGCAGGCCATTCGGTACTTTGGAACGCCGATTTACGTGTACCACGAAATCGTTCACAACCGGCACGTGGTGGAACGGTTCCGAGGGCAGGGCGTCACGTTCGTGAACGACATCGACGAGGTGCCCGAAGGTTCGATCCTGCTCTACAGTGCCCACGGAGTTTCGCCGGAAGTTCGAGCGAAAGCCCGGCGGCGGAACCTGAAGACCATCGATGCCACCTGCCCGCTGGTGACCAAGGTCCACCTGGAAGCCGTACGCTTCGCCCGCGAAGGCTATCACATCCTGCTGATCGGCCACGAAGGCCACGACGAGGTCATCGGCACGATGGGCGAAGTTCCCGACCGCATCACGCTGGTCGAGTCTGCAGAAGACGTCGACCGCTTGCCGTTCGATCGCGACGACCGGCTGGCCTATCTCACGCAGACGACGCTCAGCGTGCAGGAGGCGGAACAGATCATCCGGCGGCTGCGCGAACGCTTTCCGCAGATCGTTGGCCCACCCAAGGAAGACATCTGCTATGCAACGACCAACCGCCAGGAAGCAGTCAGCCAGCTCGCTCCGCAGGCCGACGCGGTGATCGTGCTGGGCAGCCAGAACAGCTCCAACAGCCGCCGGTTGATGGAAATCGCGCGTTCGATGGGCAAGCCGGCGTACCTGGTGGATTCGGTCGAGGAGTTACGCGATCCGCAGACGGGCGCCTTCCCGTTTCGCCCCGACGACACGATCCTGGTCACCGCGGGAGCCAGCGCGCCGGAGGACGTCGTGCAGGACTGCGTGCGCACCTTGCTCGACTGTTACGGCGGGGAGAAGGAAGAGGTCACGGTCCGCGACGAGCAGGTCCATTTCCAGCTACCGTACGAACTGCGCGTGATCGCGTCCGCTCAGTGAAGCGACCTTGCTCGGACCGCTCGGCGCCGGCGCCTCTGCGACGGGTCGTCCCGGCTTTTTGGGTGCCGGCGGCGGGGGCGCGTCGCCGACGATCGTCGTGCCGGGCAATGTCACCAGCCGATCGTCGGCCGGGATGAAGTAGGGCAGCGGGAAGGCCGGCATCATCTGCAGAACCTCTTCGAAGACCTTGTCCCGCAGGTTGGCTTCGGTGGGATCGTTGCGGATCACCAGCCCGGAGGGGTCGATCACTGCATCGAATCGCCACAACGGAGCGGTGCCGTCGTCGGTGCGCAGTTCGAATTTCAAGAGGGCTGCGGTGGAACGGACGACCGTCGTGTTCCCGCCGCTGCCGGGCCGGGACAGCAGCGGTTGAAAGGACATTTCGCGGCCCTGTTGCTCGCTGTAGTGCAGGTGCAGGGTGATGGGCCGCTTCTCGGCCACCGGGCGGAGCCCCAGTTCCAACAATGCGGTCTTGAGCGCCGTCGCCAGTTCCGCTCCCACGTGCTCCGCCGTCCCGCCGCGGAGCGTCCCCACCTGAACGCGGATTCCGATCTCCGTTCCGGGACGCAGGCGCGCCGGAACGTCGGCCTGTAGGGCGTGCAACGACTGCTGGATGCGTTCGAAGGGGATCGATACCGGCTCGAAGCGGCTCGGCCGCAGTTCCCCGGTGTCCAGGTCGAAGCCACCGACCTTGATCAACACGCCGTCCTTGATGATCAAACGCCGGTACAAGTTCTTGCGATGCGTATCGACGTACCAGACGCGATGGGCAACGGCCGCGTCGACGATCGTCCGGCCGAAAACCAGCCAACCGGCGTCGTCGGCGAGCGGTTCGATCGCGGGGCCCACATAGGCCTCCCGACGCAGCGGCGAAAACGACCAGTTGCCAGCGAAGCGATGGTCGATCGGTTTCCCGTCAGTCAGCCGCACCTCGATCAACTGCGTGGACTCCAGCCCCGTCGCCACCAGCATCAGCCGGTCGCCGGCCCGGGAGAACGCCAGACCGTGGACGTTCGCATACGCGTCCAGAGGCAGCGGGACGCGGGCGACACGTTGGAGCGCCTCCGTTGTGAACAACTCGACCCACGGCACCGGGCGTGCGGGCATCGATTCGTCGTGCAACAGCAGGGCGACGTAGCGTCCAGCGGGCGACACGGCGGCGTGCCCGCCGCTCCAGCGTGATCCCAGTGCCCGCGAAGCGATTTCCCGCCCCGTTGCGACATCGAACAACCGGGCCCGTTTCTTCATCGGCACGGCGTACTCCGTGACCACGACCAGCAGACGGTCATCCCGTACCAGTGCGATCTGCTCCACGTTGGCCGGCAATCGGGCCACTTCGAACGAAGCAACCCGCTGTCCCGATTCGAGGGACCACACTTCCACCTGGGTTGGTTTGAGCGGATCATGCACCGCAATCCGCTTGCCCGTGGGACTGAGCGACGACTTGTCGTCGGCGTTCGGCAAGCCGGGCACGGTGCGTACGCGCTCACCGGTTGCCAGATTCCAGCACTCGGCCTGCACGAGGCCGGTTCCAGGGCGTCGAAAGAGCACCAGCGGCACCGGTGAAGCCGGAAAGATCATGGTCGATCGTGCGTAGGAAGGCGCGAGCGTCGGCGACGCTTTCCACTCGACCTCCAGCGGATCCGGTTCCAACGGAAATCCTTCGGGCGCGGTCGGCGGCTTCCCCGGAGCAATCGCGGCTGTCCCAGCGGGTGCGGCCGTCGATGCAGCGGTCGATGCTGCGGCGGGCGTCGACGAAGAGCCGCCATTTGCCGCGACATTCGGTGAGTCCGCGGGCGCCGCCCCGGCCGGCTGTGACTTTGGCTCGGCGGGTTGCGCAGTCGCCGCCTGCCCTTCGGGGGTTTCCGACGCTCCGGCATCGGCGGGTGCAGATGACCCGGCGGATGCGTCCGCCTGCTGCGCGACTTCCTGCGGGCGCTCGCCGCGGCTCAACGCCAGCCAGATGCCGCCGATGGCCAGCACCACAACCACGGCCCCCGCGCCGACCGTCCACCACACCCACGCGGGCGTTCCGGTGGATTTCCGGCGCTTCCCGGGCTTGCGGCGTCTCTGCGGCGGCCGTCCTGTCCGTGCGTTCGGGTTGGGCCGGCGCCGCAGCCGTATCGTCTCGCCACATTCTCGACAGCGAATCGTCGAACCGGCGAAGTCGGGCCGGATGCGATATTCTCTGCCGCAGGTGGGACAGGTCGTGAGGCGCATTGCATGCACTCCGCTGATGGGAACTTTTCGCGAACGAACTCACACGCCGGTACGCGGCGAGCATCCCCGTCGCCGCGGCGCGACAGCGAACTGCACAACCGGCTCTGCGCGTGGGATCGCGGTTTCGTCTCGATCGCGAGGGCAAGCCGCTCGAGGTCTTGCCCCGCTTGGGACGTTCGCTTGCAGATCGCTTGCGAACGACGTGATGCGGCCGGACGGGAAAACACGCCCAAACGTGGTCTTTTTTTCGTGCTCGCGTGTTCTCCTCGAACGGGGCACATGATTTCTCGATGAGGAACGAGCGTCAAATGTATCGGTCCGATTGCGCTTAGAGTACGGA
>RFHO01000308.1 GCA_003696385.1 Planctomycetota bacterium
CATGATGCCTTCGAATACCACGCTCATTCCGCCTTCGCCGGCCAGCCGCACCAACTCGATCGATTCGGACATCCCGGCCACGCAGGCTCGCCGATCGGTGTTGCCAGGCTGAAAGACGATGATCCCGCGGCCACCGCCGGAACAGGGCTGCACCTGCGGGGTCGGTGGGGGAAGGGACCTGCTGTGGCAAAACGGACACTCGCCCAGCCATTCGGGCCAGACCGGCGCGGCCGGTCCTCCCGGCCGACATTCGAACTCGGCCGGGCCCACGCGAAACCGTAGCCCCGGTTCCAGGGGTAGTTCCCGCACCTGCCGGCCCTGGTATTCCAGTTCGGCTCCCGCGTCGACGCACCGCATGACCAGCCCGCCGGCACCATCGATGGTAAAGCATCGCCTGAGACGATGCCGTCCCGTCAAGGTCCTGCATCGGGAAAGAGCGTTCGTGGCGGCGAGTTCGTGGAAGGGGCAGGGCATGGAGCGCCGAAGAAGGAACTCGCATCGCCGACATGCCGGCAGGGCCAAGCGGAGGACGAACGCGCGACGGGGCATGGCGTTCAGGACGTCGGCGGAATGTCCCGTCGTTGTATCGCCAGGCGTCGCAGCCGGTTGATCGCTGCGGCGATGTCCAGGCGTCGGGGCCGCGCCAGGTACAGATACCGGTCGGTTTGCAGGTCGGCGTAGCCGGTCGCGTCCACCTTGCGATGCAGGATTTCTGCCAGCGCGGTGGGCGACCGGCCCGTGGCCCAGTCCTGCTTTCGGGCCAGGCACAACAGGCGGCCGATGCACAGCACCTGGTCGGGGTCGACCAGGGAAGGCAGCGCGGTGAGATCCAGCTTGTCATCACCATACTCCAGCACGCGCCAGGCTCCGCGGAGTGGCTTGATCCGCTCGGGGACGACCGAGCCGCGCTTGGCGTCGTGGAAGTCCGGCCGGAAATTGTCCGGTTCCAGCACTCGCGGGTCGCTCTCGGGGACCGCCGGCAGCGAGTCCGCCTGCCAGGTGTCCCGCAATCGTGCGGCGTCGTCGGTTCGGTCGAGCGGCACCCACTTGTGCATCTGGATCACGCAATCGGCCACGTCCAGGAAGCGCGAACTGGATCCGCAGACGACGATCGTGCTGATGCCGTGGCGATCGAACAGGTTGCGGGCGTGTTCGACGAAGGGGGTGATCGGGTCGTCCGGCACCAGCTTCTGCATCCGCTCGTCGCGGACCAGGAAGTTGGTTGCGGAGGTATCTTCGTCCAGCAGGACCAGCCGGGTTCCGGCCCACAGTGCTTCCACCAGGGCGGCGGCCTGCGAGGTGCTGCCGCTGGCGTTGCTGGTCGAAAAGCGCGAGGTGTCCCGGCCGTCGGGCAGGTTGCGGATGAAGGCGGCGATGTCGACGTCGTGGACGGACCGCCCGTCTTCGGCCCGCAGCAGGACGGCGGAGCGGTCCGTGACCACGCGCTCGCGGCCGTCACCCGGGATGTGCGGATAGACGCCACGGGTCAGAGCGGCGAGCACGGTCGATTTGCCGTGGAAGCCACCCCCGATGATCGCCGTCACGCCCTGGCGGATGCCCATTCCCGAAATGATGCGGCCGTCCGGCAGCTCGAACTGCACCCGCAGCGATGTCGGCGACCGGAACGGGACGACCTGCCGCGGATCCGCAGGCAGGTCGACGTCTCCGGAGCGGCGAGGAAGCCGTGCGCCGTCGGGAATGAAGGCCACCAGTCCGCGATCGGCCAGTTGCCCCGCGATGGCTTCGGCGTCTTCCACGGCAGCGATGTGCTCGGCCAACGCGCTTCCACTGCCCGCCGCGGCAGCAATGCTCGCAAGGACGGCCGGTAGTTCTTCCGCCAGCATCTCGGCTGCCTGCGAAGCGATCAGCGAGGCGGGACGCCGTCCGGGCAGACTGATGCGGACCAGGAACGAGAGCCGACCGTCCGGCTGCAGCGTCCACACGTTGCGTTCGAGAACCTGCTGCGGCAGCTCGGGAGGCTGGAACCGGCCGCTTCCCTCTTCACCCCGGTTGGGCCGACAATACCGCCGCACGGCCGCCGAGTAGGCACGCAGCAGAAAGTCGAACACGGCCCGCCGGCGGACTGCAGTCGCCAGATGCCGTCGGGCGTCGAGATTCAACGCGGCCGGCAGCAATGTGAGCCTGAGCACCGACGCCGGGTCGGCGCCGGTGCTTCCCTGCACGTGGACGAACTGCAGCGACTGGCCATCGAGGCCCAGGGCAAACGCCTGGCCGCACAGCGCCTGGCGACAGCGACCGAACAACTGCCCGTCGAGTCTCCGCAGTGTCTCGTGCAGAGATTGGCCGACCTGGAACGCTCCTGTCTCGTGGCTCACCGTCGAAACCCCCCTTCCTCGGTGCGTTTCGAACCTTCAAAGGCCACGACCCGATTGCGCCCGGCGCGTTTGCCCTCGTACAGTGCCAGGTCGGCCTGTCGCAGCAACGCGTGGAAGTCCGAGCCGGGCCGGTCGGGGCGGTCGATCGTGGTCGGCCAGTGTGCCACACCACACGTGACGGTGACGCGAAAGACGCTTCCGGCCGCATCACGGACGTCCTGCTCGGCGACCCGGCGGCGCAGCTGCTCCGCGATGTCCGACGTCTCTTCGAGCGTTGCACCGCAGCAGACCGCAACGAACTCTTCGCCGCCCCACCGAAGAACCCACGTATTCGCATCCGGCCGTTGGAAGTGGCTGGCCGCGCGAGCCACCGTTTGGAGGGCCAGATCGCCCACGTCATGGCCGTGCGTGTCGTTGACCGCCTTGAACCGATCGATGTCGAAGACCACCACGCCGAGCGACGGGACACGCACCCGGTCCAGCCAGGGGGCCAGCGCCTGCTCGAAGAACGATCGGCTCAGCAGGCCCCTCAAGGGATCACTGTGCGTCGCCAGTGCCCGGCG
>RFHO01000309.1 GCA_003696385.1 Planctomycetota bacterium
ATGTGGAACGAGCAACAGCGGATGGCAAGAGCTGGTGCGGAAGAGAACGAAGGTCGGTTTTACAGACGCCGGTGCGCCGCTCGGATCGGGGCGAAGTGGCTGTGGCTGGTCGTCGCTTGGGCCGCGTGGTTCTCAGGGATTCGGGCGGCGGTAACGGTCGCTGCGGAGCAGCCGACCGTCGCGCGTCCGAACATCGTGCTCGTGCTGGCGGATGACCTCGGCTATGGCGACGTGCATGCTCTGGCTCCGCAGACCAGCAAGATCCCCACTCCGAACATGGACCGGCTGACGCGGGAGGGCATGGTGTTCACGGACGCCCACTCGGGGGCTTCCGTGTGCACACCGACGCGATACGGCCTGCTGACCGGGCGGTACTGCTGGCGCACCCGGTTGCAATCCGGTGTGGTCACGGGGTTCGCCCCGAGCCTGATCGCGGCGGATCGTCCGACCGTGGCGACGTTCCTGAAACGGCATGGCTACTACACTGCGGCGGTTGGGAAATGGCACCTGAATTGTCAGTATCTCGACCCGGAAACGCGCCGTCCGCTGCAGCGCAAGCAGTACAAGCTGCCCCCGATCGGAGCGATCATCCCGGACGGTCCGATTCACCGCGGTTTCGACTACTTTCACGGATTTCACCATGCCCGCGACATGAAGGCCGTCATCGAGAACGATCGTGTGATCGCGCACGACGATGTCGTGCACATGCTGCCGCGGATCGCCCGCAAGACGGTGGAGCTGATCCGACAATGTGCGACGAAGCCCCGTCCGTTCTTTCTGTATGTTCCGCTGAGTGCTCCGCACACACCGATCGTTCCCACCGCACGCTGGCTGGGGCGAAGCGGGCTGAACAAGTACGGCGATTTCGTGATGCAGGTGGACGACGTGGTGGGGCAGATCGTCGACGCCATCGACGCGGCCGGCCTGCGCGAGCGGACGTTGCTGATCGTGACCAGCGACAACGGGTGTTCGAAGGCGGCCGGCATTACCGAGCTTGCCGCAAAGGGTCACCTGGTCAGCGACGGATTTCGCGGATCGAAGGCCGACATCTGGGACGGTGGTCATCGCGTGCCGTTCATCGTCCGCTGGCCCGGTGTCGTCCGGCCGGGCAGCAGGAGCGACGAATTGATCTGCCTGAACGACGTGTTCGCCACGGTCTGCGACATTCTGGGAGTGTCGCCGCCGCCGCGAAGTTGCGAGGACAGCGTCAGTTTCTTGCCCGCCCTTCGGGGCCGACCCGTTCCCGAGCAGCGATCGGGAATCGTCCATCACTCCTCCAGCGGCCACTTCGCCTATCGCACGAAACGCTGGAAGCTGATCCTTGCCCGCGGCTCCGGCGGCTGGACGTCCCCCCGCGAACACGAAGTTCCGCCGGGCACTCCCGAGGCGCAGTTGTACGACATGCTCGCGGATCCGGGTGAGCAGCGGAATCTGTACGAAGAACAGCCGGAGGTCGCGAGGCGGCTGCTGGAACTGCTGGAACGCGACGTGCGGCGAGGGCGCAGCACGGACGGTCCACCTGCGAAGAACGATGTGAACAACATCGTGTTGTGGAAGAGCGGGCGGGGCCCGGCGCCGGCACGTCCGGCCGGGAAAAAACGACGCAGGAAACGGTCCGCGAACGGTGGCTCGGTGCGCGATGCGGAATGACGGAGCACTTCAACATGATACGCGCCCGGCGGGGTTCGTTCGGGCGACCGAGGCGCGTCAACGCAGGAACCAGAATTCCTTGGCGTTGAACAGCACGTGGGCCAGTTCCTTCCAGGGACGCGGGTCTGCGGCGAGCTGAGCATCGCTCAGGCCAAACCGCGCAGCCTGCTCACGGAGGAACTCCTCCGCCGCGGCCCGTTCATCCGCAGTCGGGCGACGCGCAAAGGCCCGCAGGTACATCCGGTCGATGCGGTCCGCGAGGGGCAACGAGCCCAGTGCAGCGACGCGCTGCCCCCACAGTTCCGCCTGTTGCACGACGAACGGGTCGTTCAGCAGGATCAGAGCCTGCGCCGGGACGTTCGAAACGTTGCGGCGGCCGATCGTGGTGAACGGAATCGGCGTATCGAACGCCAGAAAGAACGGCGAAAGGAAGTTCCGCCGGACTTCGATGTAGATACTGCGGCGGCCGTTGCCATCCAGCGGACCGGAACGCCGCGGGCGTCCCCGTCCCTGCATGAACGGGGTCAGATGAATCGGCACCGGCGGACCGTATTGCTTCGGATCCAATCGCCCCGAGACCGCCAGGATCGCGTCCCGGATCGATTCTCCCGACAATCGCCGCACCAAGGCGCGATGCCACAGCCGATTGGTGGGGTCCGCGGCTTCGGCGGCCGGGTCGCCTTTCGTCGCCTGCTGCCAGGTACGGCTGAGGATCATGCGACGGATCAGTCGCTTGATGCTCCAGCCGTCACGGCGGAATTCGTCGGCCAGATAGTCCAGCAGCTCCGGATGCGTGGGGGGTTGTCCGAGGACGCCGAAGTTGTCGACGGTGGGGACGATCCCCCGGCCGAAGACGTGATGCCAGACGCGGTTGACCATCACCCGGGCCGGGAACGGGTTGCGCTCGTCGAGCATCCGTTCGGCCAGGATCAGCCGCCCACTTCCGTCTTCGGGTTTCAACCTCGGCTGGTCCGGACCGGAGATCGCTTCGAGGAAATGACGGGGAACCGGCTCCCCGGCGTTGTGTGCGTTGCCACGGATCAGGAAGAATTCGTCGGTGCCCGTGCCATCGGCGGCCGCCGGGACACGCATCGGAGCCGGGATCTCCCCGGCGGCGCGGAGGGACCGTTCGAGCAGCCGACTCCACTGAGCCTCGAACGCCGCGTCGCCGGCAGGCCACAGCGACCGTTCGACGAGTGCCGCCGCCAGCGCGCGTGCGGCGTCTTCAATACGGCCGGAGGAGGCGTCCGTCGCGGATCGTTCGGGGGACGTAGCCGCGGGCGACGGCTGGATCCACTGATCCGCGAGTTCGCGAAAGCCGCGTGCCGCAAGCGCGGCGAAGCGTTCGGCGAGTTCCCGAGCGCTTCGCGGTGGGTCGCCGGCGGCCAGGGCAAGGCTGATCGTCGCAGGCGGCTGCGGCGGTGCCTGGCGGGCATCGGCCAACCGGATTTCATCCACCGCCAACCAGCCGTCGCCGTCGTCGATCAACTCGATGTACGCCCGGTGTCCGACGTAGCGCGACACGTCCTGTGCCTGCCGGATCCACTGAAAGTCGCCGCCGGTTTTGACGTTGATGTTCGCGCCGCGGAACAGCAGGGCGTTGAAGACGTCGAAACCGTAGCCGTCGATGACGATGTGGATGCGCGCGTTTTCTCCGGCGACCCGGTAGAGAATCGTGGGCTTGGTGATGATGAAGTCCGGCGAGCGCAGTGCGCCGCACAGTTTGCGTCCGTTCAGTCCGCTGTGGACGACGCCCGGAGGCGCCGCTGCGTGGCCGGCGTGTAAGGGCTCGGCGGTCGGCTGTGGCGCAGGACCGGTGTTCGCGAAAGCCGGCCCGCTGCGAAACCAACCGTCGAAGCCGTCGTCGAAATCGGCGAGCAGCTCGGTTTGCCGCAGGGCCTCCTCGCGCCGGCGCCGGTATTGGTCCAGTTCGGCCTGGAGCTGTTGCCAGCGGTCGGCGAGTTGCTCGGGCGACGCGTCGCCGGAATTTCCGATCACGCGACGCCAGACGAACAGCGGATGGCTTGGATGATCGCTTTGGCGATCCTTCAAGGTGGCGGCCCAACGTTCAATGACCTGTTCGGGCAACCGGAACCGCTCGGCGGCCGCAGCGGGAGTCGAGGCGCCCGCGACGACCTGGTCGGCGGCCAGAAGGATGCGGGCCAGCGACGCGGCCGTATCCGGTTGGATCGAGGAGCGGGCCCACAGCTGCATCGCTTTTCGGCGGCCGTCCAGGACGCGCTGCTGTGCGGTAGCGATGCGACCATGCGGATCGAGGTACGCCGTTTGTCTCCGCGTGCTTTTGATGAATCCGGCCAAGGCGTAATAGTCGCGGCTGGTGATGGCATCGAACTTGTGGTCGTGACACCGGGCGCACGCGACGGTCAGGGCGAGGAACGTCTTTGAGAACACGTCCAGCTGGTTGTCGATCCGGTCCGTTTCCTCTTTGCGGACGTCGACTGGGGCGTGTTTGCCTTCGCCGAGGAACCAGAACGCGGTGCCGATGATCGACTCGTTGAATCCCTCGGTGGGATGCCGCCGCGGGTGGGGCAGCAGGTCGCCAGCCACATGTTCGCGCAGGAACTGGTCGTACGGCACGTCCTGTTGAAACGCCCGGATCACATAGTCGCGGTACTGCCAAGCGTGCGGAATCGGATAATCGAATTCATGACCGAGTGTTTCGGCATAGCGGACCAGATCGAGCCAATGCCGCGCCCAGTGTTCGCCGAAGTGCGGGGATTCGAGCAGGTGATCGACCACCTCGGCAAAGGCATCTTGGGTGGGGCGGGGATCATGGACGAACGCCTCGACCTGTTCCGGAGAGGGAGGCAGTCCCGTGATGACGAACGACGCACGCCGCAGCAGCGTGGCGCGGTCCGCCTGCGGCGCCGGACGCAGGCCGGACTGCTCGAGGCACGCCAGGACGAAGCGATCGATCGCGTTCAGAGGCCAGGCGGTGTTCCGGACCTGTGGGATGTCCGGGCGATGGATGGGAGCCCAGGCCCAATGGGAACGGACTCTTTCCGCCAGCGGAAACTTCTTCGGCTTTCGACTCGGCGGCGCGGCCGTACGGACCTTGTTCGACCAGGGCAACCCGCGGCGAATCCACTCCGAAAGGATCCGGATCTCGCCCTCCGGCAGGCGTGACCGCGGCGGCATCTCGAACGACTCGTAGCGGACGGCGGAAATGATCAGGCTTTCATCGGGCTTGCCCGGAACGGCCGCCGGTCCGCTTTCCCCGCCGGCGAGGATCGCGGCACGGGCATCCAGTCGCAAGCCGCCTTTGGGCTCTTTCACCTGACTGCCGTGGCACGAAAGGCAGCGCGCCTGCAGCAGCGGCCAGACTTTTTCTTCGAAGAACGCCACGTCGTCGTCGGTCGCGGCGGAGCGGTCGCGGGACGTGCCGGGGCGTTCGGCGACTACGGGGACTTCGGTCGGGGGAACCGATCCGTCGGCCCCCAAAGCGGAACGCATCCGAGGCGTCACCAGACAGACGACGGCGAGGGCAAACACAAGCGCGCCCCAACCGGCCGGCGACACACCGAAAACGCTCCGATTGTGAACGCCAGCGGAAAGAACGCAGCCGCGCGTCGCGAGAAGCGCGTGTTGCTTTGGGCGGCGACCGGTCATGGCGGAACCTCGGTGAAAGCGCGTGGGTGGAACGCGAACGACTCCCAAGGTGGGTGATTCAGGGGGAATAGCGTCCGGTGGATGGTCGGCGCGGTGGTTCCTCCGTCGGTCGGTGCGCCCGCCGGCTGCGAGCCGTCACCGGAGGATTCCCGCATGGCATCCGGACGCGGTAGGGACGGTGACCGTCTGCGGGCATTATATCACACGATGTCACGCGAGGGTGTCGGCGCACGATGCCCGGTCGGCGATCACTCCGCCGGCAGTCCGGTGAAGTATTCCGGTTCGTTACCGGGCTTCCATTTGATGTTGCAGCCGATGCTGGGGCGTTGGTTTTCGGGGGCCGGACGACCTTCGAGGACCGCGTCCGCCGCGGCTCGGAGATCCTTGCCGGTGACCGGAATGCCGTTTCCCGGTCGGCTGTCGTCGAACTGCCCACGATAGGCCAGCCGATGGTCGCGATCGAAAAGGAAGAAGTCCGGGGTACAGGCCGCCTTGAACGCCTTGGCGACGTCCTGCGTCTCGTCGAACAGATACGGGAACGTGTATCCGGCTTCCCTGGCTTCTTGCGCCATCTTCTCCGGGCTGTCGTCCGGGTACGCCTCGACGTCGTTGGAATTGATCGCCACGATGACCAGCCCCTTTTGCTGGTACTCCCGGGCGAACTCGGCGAGCTGCGAACGGATGTGCTTCACGAACGGACAATGGTTGCAGATGAACATCACCAAAAGGGGGGTGCCCTTGGGAACGTCGGAGGAGCGGAAGGTCGTTCCGTCGACGACGTTCGGAAGGGCGAATTCGGGGCACGGAGTGCCCAGCGGCAACATTGTCGAAGCAGTCTTCACCATGACGGATGACCTCCTGGATTTTTCTGTGCGATGATTTTCGCGCTGCGAAGTGGTGGATTTTCAAAACCGTGCCGGTCGAAAGCAGAAGCCGTCGAAACGCGAGCGATTCCCGGCCGCCTGCCGGTGGCTGGGAAGCTGCTCAGTGCTCCGGTTGCACCACGCCGGGCGATCGCCCGTCACTGCTTGCCGCCGCCGAATTTGCGACACAGCGGCGCAATGATTTCCGCAGGGACGAACGCTTGCAACCGTTCGGCGGCGGACGGCCCGCCGAGTTGGGCGATCTGTTTGATCAGTGAGCTCGAGATGTGCGAGTGGGACTCCGCAGCCATCAGGAAGACTGTTTCCACATCCGGCGCAAGGCTGCGGTTGGCCAAGGCCAGCGAGAATTCGGATTCCATGTCCGAGAGGGTGCGGATGCCGCGGAGGATCACACTGGCTCCGCACGCGCGGACGAAGTCCACGGTCAACCCGGTGAAACAGCGGACATCCACGTTCGCATAGGAGGCGACGACGCGCCGCGTCAATTGCAGACGTTCTTCCGGTGTGAACAGAGCGGCCTTTTCCGGGTTGATGCCGATTCCCACGGTCAGACGTGAAAACAGCCGGGCCCCGCGCTCAATGATGTCCAGATGGCCGAGCGTCAGCGGGTCGAAGCTGCCCACGTAAACGGCGTGGAAATTTCTTGCCGAATCGCTCACGGAGTTGCTCCTGGTCGGTCGTCGTATCGTGAAGAGCCGCGCTCCGACATCCGCTCGCTCGCGAACCGCGGAGCGGCGCCGTCACGAATCCTGTGCCGAGGCTGGAGGCGGGGCAGCCGTCCGCGTTGGCGGGGATGTTGAGCTCAGCGGCCAGCAGTGGCGGCGACGTGGGCGTCGATTGCGACGTCGGCATCCAGTATTGCCGAACGGTTCGACGATTACCATCGGCGCGTGCCAAATTGGCAGCTCCGCGGCGCCTCTTGCCGAAAGGTGGCGTTTTCGTGAACCGGATCGAGTGGTTGCGGGACGGCCGCGACACAGCCACCGTGAGTGCGCACGGCCCACAAGTCCTTGTATTGCAGTGGGTTTGACGCGGGGTTGGCGGGCGGGCCGAGTGTGGCATGAGGTTTGCAGACGGTTGGTCCGTGTGGATTCGATCGCGGCGGCGTCATCAGCGAGAGCATTTCCGCGGCCGGTCGCATGTGCGAAGGCCGGTTGCACGCGGCGGTCTGCCGGGCGGTCCGGGATTTGAGGAGTCGGTGAAGATGGCAGTCTTTCGCTGGGGGCACAGTTGGCCGGAGTTTCGTGACCTGGAGCGCGAGGTGGACCGCCTGTTGCAGACGATGAACGCCACGTTCCAGGGGTTTCGGATCGGTCGACTGTTTCCGCCGATCAACGTCTATGAGCTGGATGACGAATACCTGCTGACGGCCGAGGTGCCGGGAGTGGCCGCGGAGGATCTCGAACTGACCGTGGCCGACGGCATCCTTACGTTGAAGGGCTGTCGCGAGAATCCGCAGAACGTCCCCGAGGAAGCCTACCGGCGCCGCGAGCGTGCCACGGGGTATTGGGAGCGGTCGATCGATCTGCCGGAGCGGGTCGAAGACGACAAGCTTCGCGCCGTGCTGAACAACGGCGTGTTGGTGGTGCACCTGCCGAAAGCCGAGGCGGCGATCCCGCGACGTGTTCCGATCGCGGTCGGCAACGGATCGTCGGACTCCGGATCCGCTAGGCGGATCGACGTGGGCGCGGAGCATGCTCCGCGCGAGGAACGCGATGCCGAGAACGGCGACGGGCCATCCGAAGCCGGCCAACCGCCTGTGTAGCCGCGTCGGAAGGAGGCCTTGATTAAAACGGTGCCTGAGTGGCGAATGTGTCGGAGGTGCGACGATGAGCGACGAGCTGATAGCCGGTGGTGCGGACGCCGACGGAACCTTGAGCCGGTCGCCGAGATACGTGTTCACGCCGCCGATCGACATTTACGAGACCGAAGACGGCCTGGGGTTGATGGCCGACCTGCCGGGAGTTACCCCGGAAACGCTCGACCTGGAAGTCCAGGACAACAAACTCACGTTGTACGGACGCGTCGCACCGTACGTTCCAGCGGAAGCGCGGCTGATCCACCGCGAATACGAAATCGGCGATTATCTGCGCTCGTTCATTCTCAGCGAAGACGTCGATCACGATCGCATCACGGCGCGATTGAGCGACGGGGTATTGACGGTGGAGTTGCCCCGATCGGAGCGGTCCAAGCCGCGAAAGATCCGCATCGAAACCGGCTGAGTTCGGTCGAACCGGCTTTTTCGGCGGGAGCGAACGGAGGCGGGCCTGCTGTGGGAGAAAGGTGCGTAACCGCAGCCCGTCTCTGTATGTCGTCAACGGCGCTTTTCCTCGACCGGGCGGGCGAGTCGCCAGAACGACAGCCCGACCGCGGCGGCGGTCAACGGCAGGCAGACATAGATGCCGATGCCGAAGCGGAGCGGCAGGTACCCGCACATCAGCGTGCAGAGGGCGGCGAGCAGTGCGTAAGGCAGCTGCGTCACGACGTGACGAAGGTGGTCGCATCCGGCGGATGCCGATGACAGGACGGTGGTGTCGGAGATCGGTGAGCAGTGGTCACCGAAGATGGCGCCGGCAAGGACGGCGCCGACCGCTCCCAGCATGTGAGGATGCGTGAAGGCGCTGGCAGGCGCTACGCCGCCTTGGATCAGCAGGTGATGGGTCACGGCCATAACCACGGGCATCAGCAGACCCATCGTGGAAAACGAGCTGCCCGTGGCGAAGGACATCAGGGCCGCCAGCAGAAACGTGACCCAGGGCATGTCGGCCGCCGCCAGATGTTCTCCGAATGAGGCCACAAGAGCGCCTGCGGTGTTGAGGTGTTCGCCGTCGCACACCGCTGCCAGCCCCCAAGCCAACACCAGGATGACCAGCGCCGGTAGCATCTGGGCCATCCCTTGCAGCGCCGCTGCCACTGCTTGCTGAAAAGAGGCGACCTTCAGGGCGACGGCCGCTGCGGTCGCCGTTGCCAGTGCCGCAAAGGAGGCGTGAAGCAAGGCGGCGTTCGCGTCGGCGGCGGCCAGTCGTTCCCAGAGCGTCGGGGTTTCCATATCTCGCAGCCGGGCTTCGGCGGAATGCCACAGCGTTCCGCCGAGCACGACCAGGAGCGTGACCAGAGGCAGCCCAACGGCGATGAGGGCCCGGGGACGGTCAGCGCGTGCACATCGGTCGTCCGTTCGTGGGGCGGCTGGGGCCATTGGCGTGCTGTCCGGACGGGAAGCATCGCGGAGGGCTGGGGCATCGTCATCGTCGCCCGCGTCGGTAGTGCGACACGCGTCGACTTCGGCTCGCCACATCGGCCCGAAGTCGCGCCCGCTTGCCGCAACGACGAAGACCAGCAGCAGAAGGACCAGCGGGTACAGCCGATACGGCAGAGACGCCAGGAACAGTTCATAGCCGCCCGCGCTTCCCGACCCTCCCAGCACGTCCAAACCCGCCTGAATCTGCCCGATTTCGAAGCCGACCCAGGTCGAAACGACGGCCAGCCCCGCCACCGGTGCGGCCGTGGCGTCGATGAGAAACGCCAGTTTTTCCGCGGACATTCGCATCCGGCGCCGCAACGGCCGGAGGGTTCCGCCGACAAACAGCGTGTTGGCATAGTCGTCGAAGAAGACGAGGCAGCCGAGCAGTGCCGCGGTCAATTGCCCGCGCCGCCGCGAAAAAGTCGCTCGACCGCTCGTTCCGCCACGCAGCAGCCGGACGGAGAGCTGCTGCACTCCGACCATCCCGCCCAGCAGCAGCGTGAACACCAAAATGCGAGCGTGATCGGAGGTCCGACTGCCCGGCTCGGCGATCTGCTGCACGACGAACGCGTCCAGTGTCTCCGTGCAGGCCCACCACAGGTCGCTCCAGCCGGCCTGCGGCGACAACACGGCCGCGCCCGCCCAGATCGCAGCAACCAGCGACACATACACGTCGCGCGTCAGCAGACACAGCGCTACGGCCAGCAACGGCGGCAAAAACGCCGACCAGCTCCGAAGGAGGTGGACGTGCCCCTCGGCGCGCGACCCATCGTCCGAGTGCGCCACGATGTGTGACCGGGTGATATAGACGAACGTTCGATGTGCCCAGTCCGTTCGGATCTCCGCGCGTCCGTCGACCAGTTCCAGTTGGGCCGGCTCATCGATGCGGCCGCCGCGGACGACACGCACGCCCCGGATCACGACGCGGCCGGTGCGTCGGCCGGCGGCGGCGTTTGGAAACGTGGCTCGCTCCACCTCGATGCGGTCGACGGGGACGCCGCGCAGAGCGGTCGGGGGGAGGACGATTCGCAATTTATCCCGCGGAGGATCCGGGGCGCTGCGCAAGGTGTGATTTGGCGTGGGCGGTCCCGCGGTGGGGACGGCGGCCGAGCAGAGGCCAAAGACGATCATGCCGAACGTCGTGCCGCACAGAGCGGCGATGACGAACCGCGCGAGCTTCGAGATCACCGTGGCGAACGGCCGGCCGCTCGGCGGGCCGGTGGGCTCGGGCGTGCGTGCGGCGTCGTCACCAGGGGCCATCATTCGGTCCGGCACGAGAATCGATCGCGATCCGCGGAGGGACAATGACGATCGTCCGCAGATGCAGCCGTTGGGGGCGACGGCGTGTCGCGACCGGGCAGGAGTCGCGTTTTCTCTCGCGGCTGGCGGGAGAAAGCGACTGCACGAGCAATCAGACCCGTATACGATAGTGCGGCCGCCCCGACGTCGGCCAGTCCGTCCACGGTTTCGGCGAGCCTGGCCGGATGCGTGACCCTGACGGGACCGCGTCCGAAACGTCCGGCTGCACGGGCCGGCATCGGCCGGCTGCCGCCACGCGGACGGACCGCCTTGCAGTCGGACGGCTGCCCCGCGCAGGGGCGCCGCCCGCAGTCACGGACGTGCCGTTGCGGTGAACGGCACGGCCCGGTTGAATCTCCTTCCGGTGCGCATTGGTGGCTAGCAACCGCTGCCGCAGCACGCCATACTGTACCTGCCCAGGCACCCGTCGGTTGGTTTCAGAGAGGTCGGCACGTAGGCATGGCGAATCTCGTTCTGTTGCAAGGCGGACAGGCGACGACACACCCGTTGACAGAGTCCGAGACGGTTCTCGGACGTCACCCCGCGTGCACCATTCAGCTTCCGCACAACGCGGTCTCGCGGCGCCACGCGATGATCGTTCGCGAAGGCGAAGAGTACTACATCGAGGATCTGAACAGCGGGAACGGTACGTTCGTCAATGGCAAGCGGGTGACCAGCCGCGTGCGGCTGAAACATCACGACCGCATCAAGCTGGGACCGTTGCTGCTGCGTTTCGAATCCGATGGCGATACTTCATCACGGAGGGGCGGAGCGGGACTCTCGGCGATCGACGCCGTGGACACGGCGCCTCGCCCGGGCGGCTTGACCGAGACCGATCTGGACGTGGACCTCGAGACGGAAACGCAGTCCACGATCATGAGCGTCAGCTCATCTTTCGTCTTGGAAGTGCAGCCGGAGGTCAAGCTGAAGGCGGTCCTGGAAATCACCCGCAGCCTGGCGGGGACGATGGAGCTGCAATCGCTGTTGCCGAAGATTCTGGACACGCTGTTTACGATCTTTCCGCAGGCGGACCGAGGCTGCATCCTGCTGAAGGATCCCGAGACGGGAAAAATGATCCCGCGGGCTCTGAAGCACCGCCGTTCGGACGAGGATTCTTCGGTCAAGATCAGCCGGACGATCGTGAACAAGGTGCTCACCGAGAGGACGGGCATCCTTTCCGCCGATGCCAGCAGCGATGCCCAGTTCAGCGCCAGCGAATCGATTTCCAATCTGTCGATCCGCTCGATGATGTGCGTCCCGATGCTGGGCATGGACGGTGAACCGACCGGCGTGATCCACATCGACACGCTGAATCCACTGTCGCAGTTTCAACAGGAGGATCTGGATCTGCTGATGGCAGTGGCCGGGCAGGCGGCTTTGTCGTACGAAACGGCTCGGCTGTTCGCCAGCTACGTGGAGAAACAGAAGCAAGACAATGAAATGCAGATCGCGCGGTCCGTGCAGCGGGCCCTGTTGCCGGAAGGCCTGCCAGACGTCCCGGGCTACGACTTCTATGCCTCGTACGATTCGGCGCAGGCCGTCGGCGGCGACTTTTACGATGTGATCCGGCTTTCCGACGAGAAGGTTTGCGTCTCGTTCGGCGATGTCGCGGGCAAAGGGGTGCCCGGCGCGCTGATCATGGCACGCATTTCGAGCTGTGTACAGAACACGATGTCCTTCGTCGACGATGTCGGAAAGGCGATCGAAGCCATCAACCGCCACATGTGCGACAAGTCGGTCGAAGGGCGGTTCGTGACTTACGTGCTGGCGGTGATCGACACCAAGACGCACCAGATGACGTTGTGCAACGGCGGACACATGTCGCCGATCATCCGGCGGCCGGACGGCACGATCGAGGAATTCGACGAGGACACGATCGGACTGCCGATCGGGGTGATGGAAGACTATCCGTACGAGGTCGTCACGCGGCGGATTGACCCCGGGGAGATCATCGTGTTGTTCACCGACGGCGTCGATGAAGCGATGAACCCACAAGGGGAACTGTATGGGATGGATCGCCTGCGGGACTTCATCCGCGATTTCCGGGGCAATGCCGAAGAGCTTGGCCGAGCCTTGCTGGCCGACGTCCGCCGACATGCGGCCGGCCGTCCGCAGAATGACGACATCACCATCATGACGATCGGCCGGCATCCGGAGTAGCGGCGCCGGTGGAGGCACGTCATGGCGCTGTTCGAATTCTCCCGCTTCGACGGGACGCAGCCCTTTCGCCCTCAGAGCGCCGACCAGCTCTTCGATCAGCTCGCCGATCTGCTGACGCACTACGGCGAGGACGTGCTCGAGCAGCTCCGGGACATCGCCGAAGAACGTGCTGACGTCATCGAGCAGCTCGTTCGCCGCGGTTATCTCGACCGGGACCGCGAGGGCCGCTTTTCGGTGACTCCCAGAGGACTGCGTCGGATACAGACCAAAGCGCTGGAGGCGCTGTTCCAGACGGGCCGCGCCGACGTGGCCGGACGGCATCCGACCACACTGCGTGGTCCGGGTGAAGCACGGCTGGAGGAGACCCGTCCGTATCGGTTCGGCGATCCGGCGGCCAACCTGAATCTGACGGAGACGCTTCGCAACGCAATCCGCCGTCGGCGCGGTAAACCACCGATCCGCATTGCGGAAGAGGATCTGGTGGTCTTCGACACCGAGTATCACACGAACTGCGCCACCGCCGTGCTGCTGGACATGTCCGGCAGTATGAACCGCTTCGGGAAGTACGCGGCGGCGAAGCGCGTTGCGCTGGCTCTGCAGGCGCTTGTCCGCGGACGGTACCGTGAAGATACCCTGCACTTCGTAGGATTCTACTCGTTCGCCTCGCCGCTGTCGGAACGCGAGCTGCTGCTGTCGGCGCCCAAGCCCGTGAGCATCTTCGATCCGCGCGTGCATCTGCGCATTCCGTTGCAAACTCCGGACCGTTTCGTCCCGCAGCATTTCACCAACATCCAGGCCGGGCTGGCATTTGCGCGGCGACTGTTGACGCGCAGCCCGGCGCGGAACAAGCAGATCATCGTGATCACCGACGGAGAGCCGACCGCGCACGTGGAAGGGCAGGATCTGCTGTTGATTTACCCTCCCAGCGAGCGCACCGCACGGGTGACGCTGGCGGAAGCCCGCCGTTGTGCCAGAGCCGGAATTCACGTTGCGGCGTTCGCGCTGGTCGAAGACTATTTCTACTTGGGATTGGTGAACTTCGTGCAGCAGCTCGCCCAGGTTGCCGGTGGGGTGGCGGCCTACTGCAACGCCCAGGATCTGGGAAACCTGGTGGTGGAAAGCTTCGTCGGTGGACGCCACCGCCGACGTCCCCTTTGAAACGCGTCGCCGAACCGCACGGATTGGGGATGAGGCTCAGGACCGTCGTAGCGGTGACCGACGGGGCTGCTGAACCGTCGCCGCGCCCATGTCGGTGGCGGCGAACGGCGGAGACGACCTGTGAACGACCCACGCTCGCGATCGGACCCCGAAGAGCAGGCGTTGGTGCGGCGGATCATCCGTGGCGACACCGAAGCGCTGGCTGCGCTGTTCGCGCGACATCGGCCGCGGCTGTACCGGATGATCCAGTTCCGGCTCGATCCGAAATTGGCGGCCCGGTTGGATCCGGACGACATTCTTCAGGAGGCGTGGCTGAGGGCCGTGGACCGCATCGGGTCGTTCGTCACCGATGCCCGCGGGTCGCCATTCGTCTGGCTGCGGATGATCGTGGTGCAGACACTGATCGACCTGCACCGGCGTCACCTCGGGGCGCAGCGGCGCAGCGCGCAGCGTGAGCAATCCAGGCTGGGGGGGTTCGGCGGGGACTCCACGTCGCTCTCGTTGACGCGGCACCTGATCGGTCAACTGACATCGCCAAGTGCTGCGGCCATGAGAGCGGAGCTGTCGCAGCAGCTCGACGCGGCGCTGGCGACGATGAGCGACATCGACCGGGAAGTGCTCGCGCTACGGCACTTCGAGGAACTGACCAATCAGGAAACGGCGCTGGTATTGGGGATGTCCGAGCAGGCGGCCAGCGCCCGCTACGTTCGTGCGCTGGCCCGGCTGAAGAAGATCCTCGAATCCATTCCCGGTTTCATGCCGTTGCAGGAAAGTTGATCGCGCCGTCGGTGCGATCGGTTCAGTTCCGCCGCGACGCGTTTTCCCCACCGGCCTGAGCATCGGAAAGGTCGACGCGGAAAACCACGGTGACCCGCTGCGGTCCCAGATCGCGATTTGCCAGAAGAAACGCGTCTTTCCAAGGTTGATCGACCAGGTCGCAGGCGAAGTACAGGCTGATCGGTTCGTTCGGCGGCACGCGCCGACCCGGCGATGGCGGGACGATCCCGTCATTTGCGCCTTGCAGGAAACCCAGTGCTCGGGCAGCGAAGAAATCGATCTGTTGCAGCGCAGAACCTCTGACGATCGGAGAGTAGCGTCGATGCGGTGTCGGTGGCGGGATGGCGGCCGGCTTTCCGGTGGCCCGAAAGAGCTGCGACTGCGGTGAATACGTGCAGGTGACGAAGCGTGGTCCGATCGTGAGCACGCTCCACCGCAGCTGGCCCAGTTGCGGGCCGTCCAGTCGAAGCAACAGCTTGTCGGCCGCAGTGACGCCGGCCCGGGCGGGTTCGCCATCGGCAAACCGCAGCCTCCACGACGGGCCGTCGGTTGTCCGGAACGTGTGCCGGAACGTAAACGAAGAAAACAGCGGGATCGTTGACTGGATCCCCGGCCGTGCACCGGCGTAGATCAGCGTCCGGCCGAACAGGGATCCCAATTCGTCGCTGGGCCCGAAAGCCGCTTCGGAACTGACGGCGCGAAGCGTGTGGCGTCCCGTGGCGGTGACGAAGACGTTCGTGCGTGCTTCGACGAGAAACGTGCCCGGACGGGTCTGCCGCGCCAGCAGTACGCCGCGGATGGTCGAGCTTTCGCCGTAGCCCCGTCGACCGATCTGGTAGATCCCGGCTGTGGCGGCGAACGCCAACAGCACCACCGCAGCCAGGCAGACACGATAGTCGAATCCCCGTGTCAGCAGACGAACCCCCGGAAACACCAGCACCGTATAGACGATCAACAGTGCGAATACTGCGTCCCAATTGATGTTCGGCGTCGTCTGCCTACGCAGCCCGCGGAAAACCCGAGCGTCGATCGCGGTCCAGCTCTGCTGTTCGGCGAACCGACGTTTCTGCTGTTCCGTCCCCGCCCGCGGTGGCTGAAAAATCGCTTTCCATCCAGCGGTGCCGCGTGCGGCGTCCCAGTCCGCGCGCGCCGCAGCGAGCGTCTTGCGATGACGGATGATCGTGCCCGCCGCAACGTGCGAAACCGGTGCGTCATCGTTGAGGTCGGCCAGCTCAGCGATGAACTCGGGAAAGCTCCCGTCCGGTCCCTGATACAGGTGCAGTATCCCCCCGCAATGAATCCAGTCGCGAAAGGCCGCGCGTTGGGCCGCCGTCCAGCGGGGGACGAAATCGAGGACGACCAGTCGCAGTGTTCCGACCAGCGGCGCGAAGCTGGCCGGGAACGATGTGGCCGGGAACGCAGGCAGGCCGACGTTCGTGCCGGGGCGGCGGGGATCCACCAGTTGCACGGCGGCGGGAACACCTTGCGGCGGCCGGTTGGTGACGTGTTCCGCGACGATGCGACCGACGGCGTCGCGCACGCGGATCGTGTGCTCGAGTTCCTCGGTGACGAAAATCGGCAGTTGCACGCTGCGGGTGCCGAACGGCGATACGAACAGCTCGGGAAGTACCACCGGGAAACCGAGCTGTGACAAGGGGCCCCCGGGTACCACTTCCAGCGATCCTTCGAACGCCCCCGGCTGATCGTTTCGCAGCGACAGCGTCAGTAGATTGAACCGATTGGGGATCACGGAACCGTCCCACCCCCAACGGTGATCCTCGACTTCCACGGCCGTTGCCGGAGAGACGAGCAGCGGGCAGAGCAGTCCCGCGAGCAGCAGCGCCGACCGATTTCTGCGCAACGCAGCCGCCGGGCCGTCTGAAACGGCTCGAGGGCGACGCACGGGCCGCTTGCCCGACGCGCCGCCGATGTCGCGGCGAGAATCATATCCGGCCATGGTCGGGTTGAAGCTGCACCGGAAACCAGGGGAACTCGGGACCGTCGGATCGCGGCGCGACGGAGCCTGATTCGGCCCCAATCGCCTCGCCACGGGATGAACCGAACGGCTGGAGGCGGGTGTCGACGCGTCCCGATGGAACCCGGAAGGGACCGACGATCGCGGCGGCACCACCGGGCGGCGGCACACGGTCCGCAGGCCACGCAGGTCGTGCCATCCGTCGCCGCACGATACCGGCCGAGTCAGGAGCCGTGTCCGCGGTCACAATGTGCCCTTCGATGACGGAATGCCCTGTTGCCGCGGATCAATGCTCACCGCTTCCCGCAACGCCCTCGCCGAAGCCTTGAACACCGCCTCCGCGATGTGATGGCTGTTGCGGCCGTGGTGGAGGACGGCGTGCCAGTTCATCCGCGCGTTGCTCGCGGTCGCCTCCCAGAACACCTCCACGAGTTGACTGTCGAATTCGCCGATCTTCTCGGTCGGGATGTGAACGTTGTAGACGCAGGCGAAGCGACCGCTCAAGTCCACGGCCACGGTGACCAGCGTCTCTTCCATCGGCAAGGTGATGCTGCCATAGCGGCGCAGGCCGTGTTTTTCGCCCAGTGCGTCCCCAAGAGCCTGTCCCAGGCAAATCCCGACGTCCTCGACGGTGTGGTGCTGATCCACGTGCAAATCACCTTCCGCTTCGACGGCCAGGTCAAACAGGGCGTGCTTGGCCAGAAGCGTCAGCATGTGGTCGAAAAAGCCGACACCGGTACGGATGTCCGCCTGTCCGGTGCCGTCGAGGTTCAGCTCCAGGCGGATCCGCGTCTCGTTGGTCTGGCGTTCAATACGTGCCGATCTGGGCATCACGAGACTTTCGCGTTTCAAACCAGTTCACGCAATGCCGACAGCAGGGAATCGATTTCCTTATCGGTGCCGACGGTGATGCGTAAACCCTCCACCGTACCGCAACGCCCCTGCGGCGTCAAAGCGTCGGGAAATTGCATGTAACGGACCAGGATCCGGCGCCGTTTCAGTTCTTCGTAAAGCCGCCGAGCCGCATGCCGAGGGTGCGTGGCCCAGACGAAGTTGGCCTGCGATTCCGGCACGTCGAAGCCCAGTCGAAGAAGCGCGTTGCGCAGCCGCTGCCGGGTCACGCCGATCCGTCGCGCATTGTTCCGCATCCAGCGCTGGTCGTTGAGTGCGGCGATGCCCGCGGCGATCGTCAGAGCATTGCAGTTGTAGCTGTCCTTGACCTTTCTCATTCCGGCGATCAGGTCCGGATCGGCGATGGCGAAGCCGCAACGAATGCCCGCCAGACTGTACGACTTGCTGAGTGTCCGGGTGATGATCACCCGCTTGCGATGC
>RFHO01000030.1 GCA_003696385.1 Planctomycetota bacterium
ATCAATTCAGTTCGGGATCCTCGACGGCGGTGGGGATGATCCGTTGCGCCCGGCGGATGTCGCGGAGCAGTGCGTCGTAAACTGCGTAGGGATCATCGGCAAAGACGATGTCCGCGGTGGCGGGTAGAACGAACCAGTCCCCCTGATCCAGTTCGGCTTCCAGTTGCCGCGGGGCCCAGCCGGCGCATCCGGAATAGATACGGAAGCGCAAACGGTCGTTGTCGTCCGCGGCGCTGCGGACCACGTTTTCGAACGCTTCTGCGCTGCTGCCGACATACAGGCCGGGGATGATGGGCGAGCCGTTGTCGATGTCTTCGGCGTTGTGGATCACGAACAGGGCATTGGGTTCCACGGGGCCTCCGTAGTAGACCAATTCGCCGCGGTCGGGCAGTTCGAAGTGCTCCGACAAAGCACGCGCCACGGAGATCGATGTCGGCCGGTTGACCACCAGACCCATGGCGCCGCCTTCTCCGTGTTCAACCACGAGTACGACCGTTTTGTAGAAGTTCGGATCTCGCAAGTGGCACGCCGCAATCAACAGTTTCCCTTGCAGCGACTGTGAGGACTCATCCCACATCGGCACGGTCTCCCGACGATCGGTGTCCACCGAACCGTGCTTGGGCTGCAGGCACGAAAGGTGACGAGCACTTGAACGGTGGATGGTAAAAGACAGGGTCAGGCGTTCGGTGGCTCCGAAAGCCCCCGCGCGCCGGCGCCCGAACGTGGCAGGCGGCCGGCCGACTACCGCGTGCGGTCCTGATCGGTTGCACGGGACGGGCACCGGTCCGGAGAGGATCGTCCACGCTGCAGCCGTCGTATTCTACCCGAGCGGCCCAGCCACGTCGCCGCATTGATTTTCCGCGGGGGCCATTATTCCACGAGCGCCTCGACGATGGGCGTCAGCCGGCCAGCCGCATGCCGAGCTGATAGGACAACAGCGCGCCCAAGTAGGCCAGCGCCGTCATGTACGTGAAGCAGAAGACCGGCCACCTCCAACTGTTGGTTTCTTGCCCAATGACCACCAGCGTCGAGACACACTGCGAGCAGAGGGCGAAGAACACCATGATCGAGACGGCCACAGGCAGATTGTAGACGGGACGGCCGTCGGGCCAGCGGGCCGACTTCAGGGCCGCCCGCAGTCCGGGCGTCTGTTCGTCCACGTCTCCGCCGAGACTGTAGATCGTGCCCAACGTGGAGATGATGACCTCTCGAGCGGGAAACGCGGCGAGAACACCGACGCCGAGGCGCCAGTCCCAGCCGAGCGGACGGACGGCCGGTTCGATGAGCTTGCCGGTACGTCCCAGAAAACTCGTCGCCACCAGTTTTCGATTGGCATCGTTGATTTGTCGGGTCAGCTCCGCGATGCGTGCTTCGACCGCCGTAGGGTCGTCGTGATCCGTGGCTTTGCCGCCGGATGGCCCGGTTGTGCTGCTGTGCTGCTGCGCCTGCAAACGCTCAAGCTCCGCCGTTTTCTCGTCCAGCGGGCGGTGATCTCCGGGGAAGTATGTGGCGGCCCAGATCAGGATCGTGGCAGCGAAGATCAACGTTCCGGCGCGTTTCACGAATGCCGCGGAGCGGTCGTACACCCGCACGACCACGACCTTCGGCGATGGCCATTTGTAACTGGGCAGTTCCATCACGAACGGCGCCGGCTCACCGCGAAAGACGGTTTTCTTCAACAGCCAGGCGACGGGAATGGCCACGACCGCACCCAGGGACAGCATCGCGAACAGTACCAACCCGCGCAGCTCGATCCAGCCGCCCAGGTATGCCACTTCCGGCACGAACGCCCCGATCATCAACAGGTACACCGGCAACCTTGCCGAGCAGCTCATCAGCGGCGCGACGAGGATCGTCACCATGCGATCGCGGTAGTTGTCGATCACCCGCGTGGCCATCACACCGGGGACGGCGCATGCGAACGACGACATCAGGGGCACGAACGATTTGCCGCTGAGGCCGAAGCGGGTCATCAGTTTGTCCATCAGGAACGCGGCGCGTGCCATGTAGCCGCAGTCTTCCAAGACGGCAATAAAGAAGAACAGGATCGCAATCTGCGGAAGAAACACCAAAACGGCGCCGACTCCGGCGATCACGCCGTCCGCCAGCAGGCTGCGAAGCGGTCCCGGTGGGACGATTGCGGCGACATGGTCTTCGGCCCACGCCTGGCTCGCTTCACAGACGCCGATCAGTGGCTCCGCCCACGCATACACCGCCTGAAAAACGACGAACATGATCACCAGAAACACGACCAAGCCGAGAAACCGGTGCGTGAGCAAATCGTCCACGCGGTCCTGCAATGTCCGGGGACGCTGTGCCGGTGCGCGAACGACCTGATCGATCAACCGCCGGATCCACGAGTAGCGAACCTGGGCCTCGACGCCGGGGATGCGAATGCCGGCCGCACGCAGCCGCTGCCGAGCGGAGATCCAGGGAAACGCACCATCGCCGTTTTCTGGGGAGTGTTGCGCTGCCGACGGCGTCCTCGGATCGCTCGCTCCCGCATGGTTGCCGCCCGTAGGGCCCGTTCGCGCAACCCACCACCGCGCCACTTCCCTCTCGGTTTCACCGCCCACGTCCAGAATCAATCGCTCGATCAGATAGTCCGGCAGTTCGATGCCCTTGTTACGCAGCGCCGTGTTCAGCGTACGGCACTCGTCGTAAAACTCCGGCGGAAATTCGTCGAAGCGTGCTCTCCGAATGCGATCGCCGAAACATGCCTGCTCGATCAGTTCCCGCAGCCGGTCGATTCCTTCGCCCCGGTGAGCCGTCGTGGTGACGACGGGAATTCCCAGGCGTTCGGACAGCCTCTCGATGTCGATTTCGATGCCCCGCCGCAGTGCAACGTCCCACATGTTGAGCACCAGGACGACGGGCACGCCGAGATCCAACAGCTGGCTCAGCAGGTACAGATTGCGTTCCAGGGTGCTGGCGTCGGCGATGCAGACGGCGGCGTCGATTTCGCCGATGTCCGGCTGGCGGCCCAGCAGAACGTTCACCGACACCATTTCATCGAGCGTCCGCGGGGACAGGCTGTAGGTTCCGGGCAAGTCGACCAGGTCGATCGGCCCGCGGGCGGTGCGCATTCGGCCGATTTTCTTTTCCACCGTGACGCCGGGGTAATGGCCGACCCGGGCCTTCATGCCGCACAAGGCGTTGAAAATCGTACTCTTGCCGGTGTTGGGATTGCCCAGCAATGCCACCTTGTGAACGCGAGGCGGCGCGGAAACAGGTTCGGTCCGCGACATGGTCGTTGGGCTCACGCGAACGAGTGCGGCCCGGCAGACATCTGCGGGGCGGAAGCTGGTCAATTGGGAAGCTTGCGGGATTTCGGCGGCAGGCCCACGGGCTTTGCGGTGCCGATGTCCGCTCGCGGGCCGCCAAGGTGCATCGAGTTGAGACTGAGTCTCAATCTATGTCCTCCGAGTATATCCGCGCGGGCGGACGGCGGAAAGCGACCGAGCCCGGCGTCGGAGACGCCCGCGGTCCGCTGCGACGGCCGATGCTTGGCGTGGAACGGCGTTTTCGGTCTACGACAGTCGCCGCCTGTGCCGCTGCAGATCGGGGATCCGCGCGGCCTGCGCCGTGACGCCGCGCTATCGGCGACGAAATCGAAAATGGTGTTTTCGACGGACGCCGGCGTGGGGGGCGACCGCTTGGACGGATCCGGTCACTTGCGGTTTGCCACAGCGGCGTCGCACAATCCGCTCTGCCACCCGTCGCGGCTGGCGGTGACCCGCATCCGGATCGATTGCGCAGAATCGAAGGAGTCCGTCATGAACGCCCCCCGTCCGGTATCCACGTCGTGTCAATCCCGCAGGCAGATGTTGATGAACTGTGGCGCGGCCGCCATGGCCGCGGTGCTGGGGCGGCCGACGTTGAGCGACGCGGCCGACGCGGATCCGTGGGGCGGCTTCAGGATGGGCATTCAGAGCTATTCGCTCCGGGGCTTCGACACGGAGACGGCCCTGAAGCACTCGCAGCGATTGGGATTGCGCTACTGGGAGGCTTATCCGAAACACATCCCGCAGAACGCGCTGCCCGGCCATGTAGAGAAATACAAGAAGCTGCTGGCCAAATACGGGGTGACGCTGCTGGCGTATGGAGTGATCGGCTTCGATGCGAACGAAACGCGGGCGCGGGCAGCGTTCGACTTCGCGAAGGCCATGGGAATCGTTTCGATCAGCGCGAATCCGCAGAAGAACAAGGCCACCTTCGACCTGCTGGACAAACTGGTCGAGGAATACGGCGTGGCGATTGCGATTCACAATCACGGGCCGGGAGCGCTGTACGACAAAATCAGCGACGTGGAACAGATGGTCAAGGACCGCCATCCGCTCATCGGGGCGTGTGTGGACACCGGGCATTACCTGCGCAGCGACGAGGATCCCGTCGAGGCGATCGAACGCTTCGGTCCGCGCGTGCATGGCGTGCACCTGAAGGACGTGAAGACGGTGCAGCGCAATGGGCGGCGACGCAAGCTGTTCAAGATCCTCGGCGAAGGCGACCTCGACATCGTCGGCTGCCTGCGGGCGCTCCGTCGGCTCGAGTACCGCAAATGCCTGTCTCTGGAATACGAAGAGAATCCCAAGAACCCGCTCTCGGACATCGCGGTGTGCCTGCAGGCGGTTCGGGCGGCGGTCCGCAAGCTTTCGGGCTGACGGGCTGCCGGTGTTCGCTCGATGTCCGTTGCCCGGCGGCCCCTTCGATCGGCCGGTCGAGATTCTCCGCGGCTCGAGAGGGGCCGTCCGTGAAAGGGCGTGGTGTCGCCGACGGATCCGAGACGCACACGGGCACAACGGAGGTGCACACGATGATGCTGAAGCTGGAAGGCGGCTCGGATTCGCTGCTGATAGCTTCCGAATTCTGGAATGAAATCCTGGACTGGGCCGAAGAGAACGGCTGGATCCCCGAGCACGCTCGGAGCTACTACCTGACGCCAAACGACCATCTGGTCAGCGAGCAGGACGCCGAAAACCTTGCCGAAACGCTGGAATTCATCGCCGGAGACCTGGTGCTGCACGAATTCCACGTTTCGGACCGCTTCATGCGTGAGCTGATCGACTGTCTGTCCAACCTGGTCGTGTTCTGCTATCGCGGGTCGTTCCGGATCAAGCGGACGCACCTCCGCCCGCCGGGTGCCCCTTCGGGGCCGGAGCGAAGTGGGGGCGACCGTTCCGGTTCGCGGTGAACGGGGTTGTGGCCCGGCCGGAACGGTACTTCCGACTCCGGCTGTCGACGTCCGCGGCATCGATTCACTTGGGGCGGCTGTGGTCCGTGCGGCTGTGAACGATATCGGCGGCCTTTCGTCCTGTGTGCGGACCGCACCGGCCATGCCGCAGCGGTGAGACAGCAGGGCCGTGTGGCGTTTGGAAAATGCGGCAGTACACGGAAACGGGGACGAACATGCGAGACGCGACGCAAGGAGACGGAGAGCTGGAGCAGCTGGAAAAGGAGCTGGTGGAGAAGGTGGAGGCCTTGGTGCTGGAGGCCGAAGCCCGAACGCGGCCCTTGGAACTGGATCCCTTTCGGAGCCGGCTGTTCGAGTGCTTCGCCACGGCCTGGCGCGCGGGGTTGATGGAGGAAAGCTCGCAGACCGATGAGGGCGACGGTGAGCGGCCACCGTCGCTGACCGCCGACGAACTGACAAAGCATCTGGCGGCCCGGTGGGGACTGGCCGATGCCCTGAAGAACGCGCTGGCACAACACGCGCCGCTGAACAATTCGGACGTCTCCCGATTGCGGCTGTTGTGGTCGGTGCTGAGAATGTGGATGGAGTGGGAATATGCGTGGCGGCGCTGGCCGGACTACAACGAACAGTGGTGAGGCGCCGCGGCATCTTCGTCCGGTGGCACACGCGGAACACCGTTCCGGCAGCGGAAGGAAATCTGACGATGGCCGAAAGTGAAACACCTCGGGATACACAACCGCACGCGGACGCCGGCGAGAGCAACGCCGAGCAGTCCGGCGGGCCGCAAGCCGCGCAGCCCTCGGGCGAGCGGTCGGGCGCGGAAGGAGGCGGCGCGGGCCGGCGAACCGGCGGCGAGGAGAAGTCCCAACAGACCTTGCCGCCGCCCACGTTCGAGTCGAT
>RFHO01000310.1 GCA_003696385.1 Planctomycetota bacterium
CGACCTCGATCGGGTGGAAGTGCGGGCTCAAGAAGTTCGTCTGCCCCGTCCCCTCGATCCCGAACCCGCCCGGCCCGGCAAAAGGAAAGGAGGGGGCGACCAAGACCAGACCGGCCGCGACCACGGCCCCGAGCCACCGGCCCCGCCGCCCGGTGCGCCGGCACGCCGGCAGAGAAAGCGCGAACATGGCTAACTGCCTCGTCAGTAAGGTCCTCCGCCCGCTTTCCCGCACCGGACGCTGGCCGAACCGTACTGAGGAGGTTGATCTAAGTCAAGCGTGATCTTTCCGTCCGGTGTGGTTGTGGGGCGAGTGTGGGTTGCCGTGCATCACGAGGACAGTTCTTCGTTCAGCGTCGTCTCGATCGCTCCCCGCGCGGCCGGGAAACGGGCCGTCCAGACTTCGGTGCAACCGCACGGTTCTAACCAGCGACGTCGTTGCCTTCTGCACGGAACGATCTTCCGTGCGTCGCTCGGCGAAGTTTCTCGTCATGCCGGGGTGGCACCACTTTTCGCTTTTCCACCAGACACGGGACGGATCCCGGGTTACGGGAACCATCCGCAGACGAAGACTTGTTGTGTGTCCGCACCAGACAATCTCGTGCGGCCACATGTGGAACCGAAAGAACGATCTGCAACCGCCGAGAGCTTCGTGGCCAGCGAGCGGTGCCTCACCGAAGTCCAGGAGCCGTTCAGGAACGATCGACGGGGCAAGGCGGATCGGCAGGTAGATCCTCCAGCGATTCCGCCAACTCACTATCGCCTCGCTTCCGCGCAGTCGTGGCAAACGTCGTCACCGGGTATCACGGGGCGGCCACAATCGCGGCAACGTTGCCGGGCTTGAGTACCGCGGCGGGTCCTCCTCACCGAGGTCCGTGGCCGCAATCCCCGGCCCTCGAGGATGTTGTGCCAGAACGCGCTTATCCCCTGGCGCAAGCGAGTTCCCGGGCCAGCGCGCCTTGCCGGGGCGCCATCCGCCTCTTTTCCGGGGACTCCCTTCCCGGATGAGGGACGGTCAGCCGACAGACCCTTGCCCGGCTCGCCTTGGTCGGGATGTCGCGCTCCCGAGCCCGAGGGACGCCTCCTGTTTCGGCGACGCCGTTTCCTTCGCCCCATTGATGACTGATCCTTCCCTCCGCCGGACGTAAACATAGGCGCGGGGCCCCTCCGGAATCAACCGGAAAGGGTGCGGCCGCCTGCCCCGATGCCAGTCGGCGCTCGGGCGGCTACGCCCTTGGCTCCCCGTGCAACCAGCGCGCCCAGCGCGCCGGATCGTCCAAGGATCCTAGGTGCTTCCCGAAGATGTGGTCGAGGCCATAGCGGACGATCGGTTCGCGATCGGAACGTCGAACTGACGGCCGGACAGTGGCGAACCATCCGGCCCGAGGCCCTGCGGACCCGCTTGAGACGAGACGCCCGGCCTTCTTAGAATCGGGATGCGCTTCCGCCGGTGCGATTCTTGTGCCCTAGCGGCGCCGTGCTCGCACTGCCGGAAGGAGCGCCGGGCTGTCGCCCGGCGGTGGGGTGCGGGATGCAGGTTTTTGATCTGCGCGAGCAGTTGACGGGCGACTACACGCGGTATGTGCAGAGCTTTCTGACCGTCCGAGACCGCCGTATTCGCGAGCAAGTCGAGAACGCCTTTTCTGAAGGGCTCGTGACACCCGAGCCCCTGATCCAGCTCAACCCGGCCTTCGAACCTGGGGAGTCGATCGACGAACTCGCCGACAGCGGAGTTCTTCACGAGGAGTGCCGGCGGATCTTTCGAGTGCGCAAGGAAGAAGGGCCTGATGGGCGAGGAGAACCCCTCAGGCTTTATCGTCACCAGGCAGAAGCAGTCAAGCGGGCCCGTACGGGGAATAGCTATGTTCTGACAACCGGCACTGGCTCGGGGAAAAGCCTGGCTTACATCGTCCCGATCGTCGACCACGTGTTGCGGAACGGAACTGGCCGCGGGATCCAGGCGATTGTCGTCTACCCAATGAACGCCCTCGCCAACAGTCAGGTTGGCGAGCTCGAGAAGTTCCTTTGCAGGGGATATCCGACGGGCCAACCGCCGGTTTCGTTTCGGCGCTACACCGGGCAGGAAGGGCACGACGAGAAACAAGAGATCATCGCGAACCCCCCTGACATCCTGCTGACGAATTTCGTGATGCTCGAGTTGATCCTCACGAGACCGGACGAAGCGCCGCTCGTCCGCCAAGCGGCCGGACTACGGTTTCTAGTGCTCGACGAGTTGCACACATACCGAGGTCGGCAAGGCGCGGATGTCGCCCTGCTGGTCCGCCGTGCGCGCGAGGCGTTTGGGTCGGAACGGCTACAGTGTGTCGGCACGTCAGCGACCCTCGCCGGCCCGGGGACGCCCGAGGAGCAGCGAGAAGAGGTCGCGCGCGTCGCCTCACTGCTGTTCGGAACCGGCGTCGCCCCGGAGAACGTGATCGGAGAGACGCTCCGCCGCCGGACGGTGGATATCGACCCAATGGATCCAGATGTGCGGGCCGCCCTAACCGAGTCGGTTCGGTCGGGGGCCCGCGATCTCCCACGCGAACCCGCGGCTTTCGCACGCCATCCGCTAGCTGCATGGGTTGAGACCACGTTCGGCGTTTCTTCAGATGGGGAAGAAGGGGAGTAC
>RFHO01000311.1 GCA_003696385.1 Planctomycetota bacterium
ATCGCCCCCTGGTCGATCGTCGGCCCAACCACCGTATAGCCGTCGTCGATCAGCACGTCGAACAGCGTCTGCAGTTCCGCCTTGGCGAGAAATCGTTCCGCCACTCCCCACCTCCCTGCGGCCGTCGACCATCGCAGCACGAACCATCGAGTGACGCCTTCGCCCGCCTTCACCGGTGCTCCGCGTGCGGCGGAGCCGGCACGGGTTCGGTTTCGCCGAAAACGTCCAGCAACTGCAACCGCGTGGCAAGCAATCGACGCGAAAGCGCCACGGCCGCCTGGCGCATCACGACGTAGCCGATGTCGTGGTCCTCATCGCACAACCTCCTCAGCTCCGCCGCCGGAAACGCGACCAGCACCGTCGGGGTCACCGCGACCGCACGCGCGGTCATGCAGCCATCGGACAGCAAAGCCGACCATCCCAGCAAGTCGCCCGCCCCCAGCGTCTGAATCCGCACACAGCCGCGGCGAGGCAGGCACACTTCCAGAGCGACCAGTCCGGACGACACGACATACACCGAGTCCCGCACCTCGCCCTGTTCGAACACCGTCGCGCCGGCGGCATGGTTTTCCACGCATGCCAGCGCGGCCAGCTTTTCGGCGTCCTCCGCAGACAGCTCGCCCAGAAACGTCGCCCGCTGCAGCCTCGCAGTGACGCCCTCGTTCGCGGACGAGTCTGGTTCCCGGCTCATCGTGTTCACCCCCCGCCGTCCACCGGACTTCCGCGTCACGATCTGGGCATTCTTGTACACGACACCGGCACGGCTCTCAACACCCGCGACGGTACGGCGCTTTCGCCTTCTCGACACTCATGTCGGCAGCGAAATCCCGATCAGCGCCCCCACACCATACGTCACCGCCGCCGTGAGCAGCCCGATGCCCAGCTGCCGCAACCCGGAGTACCAAACCGATCGCCCCGTCAGCAGCGTGATCGCCGCTCCGATCCCGAACAGGGCCAGGCCGCTGACCACGATGCTCGATGCCACCGCCCCGCGGCCCGCTGAAAACAAAAATGGCACCACCGGGATGATCGCTCCAACCGCGAACAACACGAAGGACGTCGCCGCGGCCGTGAGCGCGGAACCGCCCAGCTCTTCCGGATCGATGCCCAGTTCCTCCCGCGCCAGCGTGTCCAATGCCGCGGTGCGGTCGGACATCAGCCGCTCCGCCATCTCGCGAGCGCGGGGCTCCGGCAACCCTTTGGCCTGGAAAATCAGTGCCAGTTCTTCCTGCTCTTCCTCCGGCACTTCGTCCAGTTCTTCGGCTTCGATCGCGAGCTGCTGTTCGAACAACTCCCGCGCACTCTGCACGCTCAGCCATTCGCCCAAAGCCATCGAAGTCGCGCCGGCCAGCAACCCCGCAAGACCGGTGATCAGGATCGCGTCGCCCGACAGTTCGGCCCCCGCCACCCCCATCACGAGGTTCAGATTCGACACCAGGCCGTCGTTGGCTCCCAGCACCGCCGCCCGTAATGCGTTGCCGCCGACGAAGCGATGGCGTCCCTCCAGCCGTGCGATCACGGAACCGGGAAGACCGCGCGGTGTCGTCCCGGCAATCATCGACAGCAACCGGGCATGGGAGCGCTCCGCCGCCGGCAGGCCGGCCGAACGGGCGTCCATCTGCGCGTCGTAACGGGCCCGATCGCCCCGCTCCTGCTGGACGATTACGGGCAGGACGACCTCCGTCCCGAAGCGCCGCGCCAGCCAGCTCAGAACGCGGGCGCGCCACGACGGCTTCAGCGCCGGCTCCACTCCGGCTTCGCGGAGCTTCGCCCGCCAGTGCTCGGCATGCCGCAACTCCGCCTCGGCCAGCCGCCGATAGACCTCCGCCAACTCCGGCTGCGGTTCGACCTCCGCCAGCGTCCGATAGATCAGCGCGCCATCCAGCTCGGCCTGCAGATGCCCGCGCCACCGCGCCACGTCGGCCGGCGAACCGCCGTCATGTCGGCTCACAACCACCTGCTCCACACTGTTTCGCCGCTGTTCCTGCCAAGGCTGCGGTGCACGCCACGCCGCGCCGGCAGCCCGACGGGGCGCACGGCCGCTCCGTGGCTAACCAATGATCTTCAGATCGTCCGCGGGCAGCGTCGCGTCGCGACGTGCCTGGACGATTCGCCTCAGTTGATCGATCAGACGCTCCGCACGCTCTTCGATCAGCACCAGTTCGCGGTGCTTCGGCTTGATGAAGCCCTCCTGGACCGCGTGGTCGATCAACCGCACCAGCGGATCGAAGTAGCCCGCCACGTTCAGCACGCCGACGGGTTTGTGGTGAAACCGCAACTGCGCCCAGGTGACGACCTCGAAGAATTCCTCGAAGGTCCCGAATCCTCCCGGCAGAGCCACGAACGCATCGGAAAGTTCGGCCATCTTCGCCTTGCGTTCGTGCATCGTCTCGGTCACGTACATCGGCTTCACTCGGGGATGCATCAGCTCGGTGGTCGCCAGCTTTCGCGGGATGACCCCGATCACCCGGCCGCCGGCTTCCAGCGCCGCATCGGCCAGCACGCCCATCAACCCCACGCTACCGCCGCCGTAGACGACCTCACACTCCGCGGCAACCAGAGTCCGCGCAAACGCCCTCGCGGCTTCGCGGTACGCCGGAGCAACTCCCACTTTGGAACCGCAGAACACGCAGATACGCATGCAAAGCTCCCACTCGCAACCGGCCATCGTGGCCCGCGCCTCGTCGATCCGCAGAAACCGGCCGACTTCTCACCGGATTCGCGCTCACGGGCGAGCACCTCGCCGCGACGGCGGCCGGCCGGCCCCCGTCAACCGGACCGACGGGGCAGCACTACGGGCTCACTCCGGAAAGGCCACCGCCCCGGGCCGAGGATTCCCGCCGGATCGAGCTGCTGCTTGATACGGCACATCACCGGCCAGTACAGCGGCAATCGGCCCCAGGTCGACAGCGCCAGCCGCCAGTGATCCGGGCAATATTCGACAATGAGGCCGCCCCCCGCGCGAACCGCCAACGCGCGCAGCCGCCGCACGATCGCCCGCAGGTCGTCCACCGTTTGCCCATCGTCATCGACGTGGCCGACCACGATTCCGTCGGCCGCATGCGCCTGAGCCGAAAGTCCCAGCCGTTCCGCCTCCCGCATGAAGGCCACCACGCACGAAGACGGCAGCGAAGCCCGCAGCGTCAACAACGCATCGGCCGAAACGCGGAACTCCGTCAACGCCTCCAGCAACCGCTCCGACCGGTCGGCGATCACACGGATTTCGGCAGACGGCGTCAACTCCGCAAGCTCACTGCAAATCCGCTCCACCTGCCAATCCACCGCCTTTGCGGTCCCCTCCACGCCGATTATCAACAACGGCGCCTCCACGGGCTCCGGCATTCGCGCATCGGAAGTCACGTGTCGGGCGCAGCGACCGGACAGATAGTCGAGCACGTCCGGTCGCGACGCCGTGCGCGTCGCGAAGAATTCGATGCACCGCTCCGCCTCCTCGGGCGTGTCCAGTCGGACACACACGAATGCCGTCCGCTCCGCCGCCGGCCGGACCTTGAACGTCACCTCCGTGACGATCGCCAATGTGCCCAACGAGCCGATCAACAGCTTGCACAGATCGTAGCCCGCAACGTTCTTCACCACGCGGCCGCCGGCGCGGAACAGACGCCCCTGCCCGTCGACGGCGGAGATGCCGATGACGTAATCCCGCAGCGTGCCGTGTCCGAAACGCCGCGGCCCCGCGACGTTGGCCGCCAGTACGCCACCGACGGTCGCACGCGATGCCTCCGAAACGTCGATCGGCAGTCGCTGCCCGCGCTCCTTCAACGTGCGAACCAGTTCCTCCCAGCGGAGTCCCGCCTGCACGGTCACCGTCATGTCTTCGGCGGGATAGTCCACCACGTCGGCCAGGCCCCGCAGCGACACCAGCGTGCCGTCTTGACGCGGCGGCAAGTGTCCGAATGAAAAGGCCGTCCTGCCTCCCACCGCATAAACGGCCGCGGCGTCGGAGGCTCGAACGCGCCGCGAACGCTCGGCAAGAAACCGCGCCAGTTCCGCGTCGGTCGTCGGTTCGAAGATCGGCTCCGGCATCACTCGACGTCACCCGTCTTGCCCGGTCCTCCCCGTGGAAGAACCGCTCCCCCGTCGCGCACCACCCGCCAACACGCCGCCACGACGCGGCGGACACGCTGTGCCGATCACGCCACCGTCACGTCCGGGCAGAGGTACACATCCTGGATGGCGTTGAGCAACTCCACGCCTTCGCGCATCGGCCGCTGAAACGCCTTCCGACCGCTGATCAGGCCCATCCCGCCGGCCCGCTTGTTGATCACCGCCGTCCGCACGGCCTGCGCCAGATCACCGGCCCCCGTGGAAGGCCCGCCGGAGTTGATCATGCCGACCCGCCCCATGTAGCAGTTGGCCACCTGATAGCGACACAGATCGATCGGGTGGTCGCTGGTGAGCTTCTCGTACACCAGCGGCGACGTCTTGCCGAAATTCAACGCCAGGTACCCGCGGTTGGTCGTGGCCAGCTTCTGCTTGACGATGTCGGCCTGAATCGTCGCCCCCAGGTGGTTGGCCTGCCCCGTCAGATCGGCGGCGGTGTGATAGTCGTCGCTGTCCGTCTTGAACGCCGCATTGCGGAGGTAGCACCACAGGATCGTCGCCATCCCCAGCCGATGGGCCTCTGCGAACGCCTGAGTGATCTCCCAGATCTGCCGTCGCGACTCCGGCGAGCCGAAATAGACCGTCGCCCCGACGGCGACCGCCCCCATGTCGTACGCCTGCTGCACCGTGCCGAACAGCGTCTGGTCGTAATGGTTCGGATAGGACAGCAGTTCGTTGTGGTTGATCTTTACCACGAACGGAATCCTGTGAGCGTAGCGGCGGGCAACGGCCCCGAGCACACCCACCGTCGAGGCAACCGCGTTGCAACCGCCCTCGATCGCCAGCTTCACGATGTTTTCCGGGTCGAAGTAGATCGGATTCGGCGCGAACGACGCGCCCCCGGAGTGTTCCACGCCCTGATCGACGGGCAGAATCGACAGGTACCCCGTGCCTGCCAGTCGCCCCGTCGAGAGCAGCCGCTGCAAACTGCTCAGCACCCTCGGATTGCGGTCGCTGTGATACCACACGCGATCCACGTAGTCCGGCCCGGGCAACTGAAGCAGCGAAGCGGGAATCGTTTCACAGCGATGCCCGAGCAGATCGTCCGCTTCGTCTCCCAGCAGTTCGACAATGCGGTCCAAATCGGTCGCCATGGCTGGCCCCCTTTTTTTGAAGTTCCGCCGCGTCCCGCCGGGCAGCGGTGCGCAGCGCCCAGGGCCCGCTTCAGCCGCGCCGCTCGATCGGAACGAATTGACGTTCGGCGGGGCCCGTGTACACCTGCCGCGGCCGATAGATGCGGAAGCCGGGATCCTCACGCAGCTCTTTCCAGTGCGCCAGCCAGCCGGGCAAGCGCCCGATGGCGAACATCACGGTGAACATGTTCACGGGGATGCCCATCGCCCGATACAGGATGCCGCTGTAGAAGTCGACGTTGGGATACAGATTCCGCTCGACGAAGTACTCGTCGCTCAACGCCCGCTCTTCCAGCTTCTTCGCCAGTTCCAGCAGCGGGTCATTGATCCCCAGTTTGCCGAGCAGTTCATCGGCCTTCTTCCGCAGGATCAACGCACGGGGGTCGTAGTTCTTGTACACACGATGGCCGAACCCCATCAGCCGGAAACCCGAGTTCTTGTCCTTGGCCAGGTCGATGTACTTCTGCAGGTTGCCCCCGTCGTCGTGGATCTGCTGCAGCATCTCCAGCACCCGCTGATTCGCTCCGCCGTGCAGCGGACCGGACAGGGCGCAGATGCCCGCCGAGACCGACTGGTACAGGTCCGCCATGCTGCTGCCGACGATCCGCACCGTCGAGGTGCTGCAGTTCTGCTCGTGATCCGCGTGCAGGATCAGCAGCGTGTTCAGCGTGCTGACCATCAGCGGATCGGGTTCGTAATCCTCGGCCGGCACGGCGAACATCATGTACAGGAAGTTCGCGCAATAGGACAGATCGTTGCGCGGGTACATGAACGGCTGCCCAATCGATTTCTTGTAGGCATAGGCGGCGATCGTTTTGACCTTGGCCAGCAGGCGCACCATGTTGACCATGTCGTCGGCCTCGTCGGGATAGTACGTCGACATCGCCGCGACCATCGCCGAGAGAATCGCCATCGGATGCGCCGTGGGGTGGTACCCTTCGAAGAACTTCTTCAAATCCTCGTGCAGCATGCTGTGGTACGTCAGCTCGCGACGGAATTGCGCGAGCTGTTCCATCGTCGGCAGCTCGCCGTGGATCAGCAGATACGCCACCTCCGGAAACGTGGCCTGCTCCGCCAACTGCTCGATGGGATACCCGCGATACCGCAGGATGCCGCGTTCTCCATCGATGTAGGTGATGGCGCTGGTGCACGCCCCGGTGTTCGCAAACCCGGAATCCAGCGTGATGGCCCCGGTCGTGCTGCGCAGTTGGCGGATGTCGATCGCTTTTTCGCCTTCGGTCCCTTCGATGACGGGCAGCTCGTACTCCTTGCCGTCCAGGATCAATTTCGCCGTGCTCATGGTTGCCAGACTTTCACAAAGGTCTTCAGCCGGTGTGGTCCCTGGTTCGCGGGCAAACGACACGTCCTGCGCGGGCGGCTTTTGCCGGCGGAGAGGGGCGCGCGGGAAAGCCGTATTGTGGAGGGCGGGTAGCCCGGACGCAACGAAGCCCGTCCCGTCGGCGGGACGCCGCAGCAACCGCCTTTCGATCCAGCGCCACGCGGCGTCCGACGCCGCCCGAAACTGAGGAGTTCCGACGCCTCTGATCCCGGCATCACACAGGCGACGCTGTGCGCCGAGGCGCCGGAACGACGCGGTCGCCCCCCTGGAGGTGCGCTCCGGCCATACGGGCGCAGCTCACGCGACGGGCACACCAAAAGCAGCCGACTCTGGCTCCCCGCCAGGGCGACGGACCGACAGCCGCCGTCGTCGCCCGCCGCATCCGGGATGGCGACGGGCAGTGCCCCCGGCCCTTCAGGTGGCGGCCGGAGCGTACGGCAACGTCGGAGCCGACAACACACGCGGCTGCTCACCACCGGACCGTTCGACTGCCTCCGCAACCGCCTGTTCGGACAAGTAGGGCCTCAGCTCCAAGCGGCATTGGAACGCGTCACCGGGTTGCAAGATCCGCACGCGTCCCTGTTCGCGCTCGAACCCGATGAAGTTCGGATAATTGGTCGCCGGCTCCAGCCCCGTGACGTACCCGTCCGCTTCCAGTTGCGTGTTCTTCCACAAAGTGAAGCAGGGCAACTGTCGCGGGTCGAATCGCACACCAAAGGCCCGCTGCCCCCGGGGATCGATCAGCAACGGCTCCACGGCCTCCTGCTCCGCGTCGAAGTCCATGAAATAGACCTGTTCTGCGTATCCCGGTGTCGGCCCGCGGTATTCATTCCATGTCGCCACATCTTCGGCCGCCCGGACATCGCGGGGACAGACCGTGCGAAACGGTCCCACCACTCGCGCGCCGTGCCCCAGCAACGGTGGGCCGAGATTGATGTGGTACAGCAACTCCAGTTCCGCCGGCTGCCCCCCCAGATTCACCACCTCGTCCTCGATCTCCAGCACTTCCGATCCTTTGCGCACCGTGTACCGCGCCGACAGCTGCATCCGCGGGCCGAACATCGACGCTTCCTCCACCATTCCGATCACACTGACTTCCTCACCCAGCCCGCCCACTTCGATCTCCACATGATGCGCCGGAATGTTCGCGATCCGGCCATGCAACGTGACCGTCGATTCCGCCACGCCACCGCCCGGCAATGGTCGCCGATCGACCCCCGGCGGCCCGTTGAACGACAGGCCGCAACGGCACAGCAATTCGTTGAACCCGTTCAACCACCCCAACCCGCCCCGGTCCTGCAAATCGACCAGCGCCGGATGCACCGGGAATTCCACCGGCGACTGCCAGCTCAGATCCACATCGCCGCACAGGGCCTTCCACACGCCCATTCCCCGCGTCGGCAACAGCCAGACACTCAGCGTGCCCGACTGCAGAACGATCACGTCTACGCCGTCGGACTTGCCTCCGTACAGCCGCCGCTTGCGGACGCGGAGCGAATCGTCGATCAGCAACGTCTGGTCCGCCGCCGAGTCGTACTCGTCCAGCCAACGCCCGGCCCTCACATCGGTCAGCACGCGTTTTTGCACGGTCATCGCAGGCTCCTCCACCGCAACCGTTTCCCCCGCCAGCTCGTTCCCACCCGGCGGAGACAATGCCGCCACGCCCCTCCGAAACGCCTTCGCGGATTGGACCGATCGCCCGAAACGGATGCAACCCAGGCCCACACCGTCAACACCCGCACACATGCCGCTGCGCCGAGCTCCGGTCGTTGTCCCCACACCACCACCAGTGCCCGCCGCGCCACCGGTTCCACCCCTGCCGGAGAGTTACACCCTGGCCCGGCGCATGCAAACCGCCTCGCGCTTCGAGCCGCTGTCCTCGAGCGTCCCCGCTGCTGGGCGTGCCCTTCGGCAGACCGACGATCGTTTGCAGCGGTTGCAGCGCCCGCACGCAAACTGCCAGAACTGACATCGACACGCCTCGTGCGTGCCCTACCGGTCGCATCCGGCACATGCGATGTGTCGCGAATGTCAGTGGTAGGACGCGGCCGTGGAAAAGTGAACGCCCACACATGGGACGGACGATTTCCCTTCTGCCGTGCGCCGCTGTGCACGGGTGTGACGTGCATGCCGCAGCCACCATGGGACACTGCGAGTGCCGAAGTTCTGCTGGAAGGGGAGAGCGCGCCGTGCAACCGTTTTGCTGGATGAATGCGATTCGCCGTCGATTGCAGCGTCTGCGTCCGCTTCGTCGCCGCAACCGGCGGCCCCGCGCCACCGCAGCGGCTCAGACGGAGACGCTCGAAGAGCGCACCATGCTGTCGACCACGGCGTTCTTCGTGGGCGGTGAGCTGACGGTCATCTCGGACAACAACGACAGCATCCGGGTCAGCGCCTCCGGCGGCAACGTGGTCGTGGAATCGGCCGCTCCCGGCGGTACGTTCGCTCCGGTGAGCTCGCTGCCCACCATCGCCGCCTCGTCGGTCACCAGGCTGCTGGTGATCGGCGGCCCGGCGGAGAACGACATCGACCTGTCCGGCGTCACCGCTGCGGACTACTCCAATCCTGCGCTGACGATCGAAGTGGACGGCGACAACGGCGACGACACGATCACCGGTTCGGCGGACCTTGCGGACCTGCTGATCGGCGGGGATGGCAACGACGTGATCACCGGAGGCACGGCGGCGAACACCATCCGCGGGGGTGACGGCAACGACACGATCACCGCCGGGGACGGCAACGACACGGTGGATGCCGGGGACGGCGCGGACAGCGTCAGCGGCGGCGCGGGCGACGACGTGCTGACGCTGGGCAACGGAACCGACACGGCGACCGGCGATGACGGCAACGACACGCTGGAAGGCCAGGACGGCGCGGACTCGCTCAACGGCAACGCGGGCGACGACATGGTCCGCGGCGGCGGCGGAGCGGACACGCTGAGCGGTGACGACGGCAACGACACGCTGCACGGTGGAGCGGACGCCGACTCGATGCTCGGCGGAGCGGGCAACGATTCGCTCAACGGCCAGGGTGCGAACGATACGGTCGACGGCGGTGACGGCGACGACCGCGTCAACGGCGACGAGGCGGACGACAATGTGATCGGCGGCGCCGGAAA
>RFHO01000312.1 GCA_003696385.1 Planctomycetota bacterium
GGTACTGATCGCCGGACGCCGGTTCAATCCGTGGACGTACTTCGACGCTCCGATAGGCGAATTGCTGCCGTTCGGTCGGAACGACGCCGTGCAGCCGGCGCCGGAGACAACCGAGCAGACCGAATGGCTGCCGGAACCGACACCGGCGGGGCGAGTCGGCACGACGCTGTTCCGGTTCGCGACCGGCGACGTGACGCAGTCGGCCGGACCACTCCCATTGCCCGGTTTTCAATGGGTGCACCGGATCGAACGAACGCGCCCCGGCGTGGTGACCCTGCTGGAGGCACGTGCCGCGAACAGCCGCGGTGCGGTCCCGGTGATCCTGTCGATGCGTCTGGGGCGCGGCCGGGTGTTGTATCACGCCACCGAAGAGGTGTGGCGGTGGCGGAGGCCGGCCCGACTGTCGGCGTTCCAGAAGTACTGGCTCCAGGCCTTGCGGATGGTCGGACGGGCGGGCGCGGCCGGAGAAGAATGGGAATTGAGTACCAACCGTCAGGTGTACCGATTGGGGGAAACGGTGCGAATCCGCCTCAAATCGGGAGACGGTCGGACGACCGGCTCCGGGAAGACGGCGATCATCGAGGGACCGGACGGGCGACAGATCCCGCTTCCGCTGGCCCCGGTGCCGGTCGCCCCCGGCGTACTGGAAGGGACGTTCCGTCCAGAACTGCCGGGGCGGTATCACATTCGAACCACCGGAGTGTCCGGCAGGCAGGGGCCGCTGACCGCCGACTTCCGGGTCGAGGCCAGTGCGGCGGAAATGGCGCGACGCGCCCTCGATGAAGCCGATTTGCGAACCGCTGCCGAAATCAGTCGCGGTCGCTATTATTCGGTCTCCCAGTTGGACAGCCTGCCCGCCGAGTTGCCGTCGCCGCGACCGATCCCGCTGGGCCTCGTGGCCCGCCGGCCGTTGTGGAATCGCTGGGAGTGGCTGCTGCCGCTGGCGGCGGTGCTCAGCACCGAGTGGATCATCCGCCGCCGCCGACGTCTGCCGTGAAGGCCTCGGGCCCCTGCGACCCCGGAAAACGTGCCGCGCTGGCGGACGCTGTGGTGCGTTCTGCGGCGGATCGCGGGAAGGGCGGCCGAACGGGCGCCCAACCGCGCGGCGGCGGCTTCGTCACCGGCCGTGCACGGGGCCGATGACACCCGGGCCAGACCGAATGAGGTTTTCCATGAGTCGACGTCGCATACTGGTCACCTCGGCCCTGCCGTACGCCAACGGCCATATCCACATCGGGCACCTGGTGGAGTACATCCAGACGGACATCTGGGTCCGCTTCCAGAAGCTGCGCGGTCATCGGACGATCTACATCTGTGCCGACGACACACACGGAACTGCGATCATGATCCGGGCGCGTCAGGAAGGGCGCTCAGAGGAGGAAGTGATCGCCGACATGCAGCGTGCACACGTGCGCGACTTTTCCGGCTTCGACATCGCGTTCGATCACTATGGCAGCACGCATTCGGAGGCAAATCGCCGCGTGTGCGAACAGATCTGGAAAGCCCTCAACGGTGCCGGGCTGGTTTTCGAAAAGGACGTCACGCAGCTGTACGATCCGGTCGAAGGCGTGTTTCTGGCCGACCGGTTCGTGAAAGGCACGTGCCCGCGGTGCGGAGCGACGGACCAGTACGGCGACAGTTGCGAAAAATGCGGCGAGACCTACACCGCAGCCGACCTGATCGACCCGGTCAGCACGCTTTCCGGAGCGCGACCGGAGGTGCGAACGGCACCGCACAAGTTCGTGGACATCGAAAAACTGCACGATTTTCTCGAAGAGTGGACGCAGAGCGGTGATCACCTGCAGCCGGAAATCGCCAACTACCTCAAGGGACACTTCCTGAAGGAGCCGCTGCGTCCGTGGGACGTCTCCCGTCCTGCGCCGTATTTCGGATTCGAAATCCCGGATTTCCCCGGGCACTACTGGTACGTCTGGTTCGACGCGCCGATCGGCTACATCGGTTCGACGCTGGAATGGTGCGAGAAAACCGGAGAGGACTTCGACCGGTGGTGGCGTGATCCGCAAACCGAAATCCACCACTTCATCGGCAAGGACATCACGTATTTCCACACGCTCTTCTGGCCCGCCATGCTGAAGGTGTCCGGCTTCACACTCCCGCGCAAAATTCACATCCACGGCTTTCTCACGGTCGACCACCAGAAAATGTCGAAGCGCCGCGGAACGTTCATCCTGGCGTCGACGTACCTGAAGCATCTGGATCCAGCGTACCTGCGGTACTACTACGCGACGAAGCTGACACCGCGAGTCGACGACCTGGATCTGGGGCTGAAGGAATTCGTCCAACGCGTGAATTCGGACCTCGTGGGCAAGGTGGTGAATCTGGCCAGCCGGGCTGCTCGTTTCGTCCAGGGCGAGCGACTGTCGGCGCAGTACCCGGACGATGGCGGCTTGTTTGCTCATGCCGCAGGTCTTGCGGAGGAAATCGCGGAACTGTATGAGCGGTGCGATTACAGCGCGGCGATGCGGGAGATCATGCTGCTGGCCGACAATGCGAACCGATTCGTCGAAGAGCGCCAGCCGTGGGTGATCGCCAAGGACTCCCAGCGCTCCGATGAGTTGCGCGACGTCTGCTCAGTGGCGCTGAATCTGTTTCGCCAGCTGGCGATCTTTCTCGCCCCGGTTTTGCCGCGGCTGGCACAGCAGACTGCGGAGCTGCTGCACGCCCCCATCGAGCGGTGGGAACAGGCACAAACGCCGCTGACCGGCACCCCGGTCGGTCGGTTCGAACACATGATGAAGCGCGTCCAACTTTCGCAGGTACAAGCCATGATCGAAGACAGCAAAGCCCCGGAAAGCGAAGCAACCACCGGCCGCGGCGGTGAAACGAACGCCGACCCATCTGCGGCGACGGCCGATGAAGCCGCGACGGACGGAAGTCAGGACAGCGGAGAATGGCTGGAAAAGGAACCGCTGGCCGAAACGTGCACGTTCGAAGACTTCATGAAGGTCGACCTGCGGGTGGCCCGGGTCGTCGCAGCCGAGGACGTCACCGAGAGCAACAAGCTGCTCCGGCTGACATTGAGCCTCGGCGGGGATCGGCGGCTGAACGTCTTTGCCGGAATCAAGGGCGTTTACGACCCGGAACAACTGGTCGGACGGCTGGTCATCTGCTGCGCCAACCTGGCTCCGCGAAAAATGCGGTTCGGGGTCAGCGAGGGGATGGTGCTGGCTGCCGGTCCCGGCGGCAAGGACATCTATCTGCTGTACCCGGACGACGGCGCACAGCCCGGACAACGCGTGCATTGAACCACGCACGCGGCACGGAGCGACCGCCGGTCGCCGTGGAACGATCGTACGACGCGCGGAGCCCGTCCGTTGAAGTCACTCGACCAACCGGACTTCGACGCGGATGCGCCGACCGCGGCGAAGCACCGTCAACGGCAGGCGATCGCCGATCTCGTAGTTCAGCTTGATCAACATGTTGAACCGGGCAGGGTCGACGTTCTGCAAGGGCCGACCATCCAGTTCGACGATCACGTCGCCTTCGCGCAGCCCGGATTCGAACGCTGCGCGGCCCCCGGGCGCTCCCCGGTTGATCCATTTGACCAGCAAGGCCGTGTTCGAGTCGGGAATCCCGAGCTGCTTGCGGCGATCATAGGCCAGGATCGGCGTCCACACCCGCAACCGCGGTGACACGGACCACAACGAGCCTCGCCACGATATATCCGTTTCCTTCCAGCCCCGTTCCAGCGCCAGTCGATGCATCGAACCGCGCGCCGTCTCCACGACCAGCGTGGTTGGCCCGTTTGGCAGATGGTGCATCACCCACTGCATGTCAGCGATCGACGCCATTCGCTGCCCATTCATCCGGACGACCTCGTCACCCGCCTTCAGCCCCGCGGCCGCGGCAGGGGAGTCGGGCAAGACCCGCTCGATCCGCAGCCCGTGGTCCGGGTCGATCTCCAGGCCGACGTTCTCCGGCAACGGGTACTTCCACAGCAGGTCGCGTGTGAAGGTGCCAGTCTGCTGGGCGTGGAAATGCATGGCATCGTGGATCATGTGGCAATGTACGCAGTTGCTGCGCGTGGTCTGTCGGGCCAGCTTCTCGGCATTCTTCATCCCGGGCAGCTCCAGCGCAGTCTGTCCGCGCGGACGCTTTGGGCGTTTCCCTTCCAGTTCGGCCTTGTTCGCGGGGTATTCGGCGTGCAACCGCAGAACGCGTCGCATTGTGTGCAGCAGACCGTCAATGGAGTTGTACGCATCCGGACCGCGAGCGCTTTGCGTCCCGTAGCGGGCGTAGACCGTGCCGTCGGGATGAATGAACACGGCGGCCCAGTTGAGATCGAAATCGAATTCGAATACCGACAGGTCGACGCCCTTCATTTCCACCTGTCGAACCGAGACGAACCGCTCCTTCGCGAACTGGCGCACACGTTCATTGCCGTTGGCGACGTCGGCGTCGAACGCGGCACAGTCCTTGCATGGCACACAACGAAACGTGACGAACAGAGGCTTGTTCACCTTGCGTGCTTTGGCAATGGCGGTCGCAATGTCGTTGTAGATCCACACGTCCGAACGCACGCCGTTGACGTCGTTCAGGCGGGCACGGAGCCGCTCGTCGGCCGAAGCAATCGAACCGACCGACAGGCACAACACGCTCAACAGTCCGAACGCGAGCCGGAATCGCGCCATCCGGCGGAACAAGCGGGGCATCATCACTTTTCTCCTGGTCGCCAACGTCGCGCGGGTTCGGAAAAGCATTTGCATCCGGATGACATCCCGACCGGCCCGGCTGTCGTGCGGGAAAAACGCGGGCGTCACCGAACAGGCAAGACGTATCGACGAAAAGAGCTCCGCGTTGGGAACGCGGAGCTCATTGCTGTTGCTCATCAGCATGTCATCGTCCGCCGGGCGAGGTCGGCCGCTGCGGCCGGAAACCGCGGACCAAGGCCGGCGAATTTCTTTGCCGCCCAGCGAAACACGCGTGGTCAGCCTCGAAAACACGCGTCTTTCGGACCCTCCAAGACACCTCGTTACGTCATTGCTGCGACTGTTCGGCCGGGCGCACGTCCTCGGCTCGCGGACCCTTTGGGCCCTGGCTTTCGGTGTATTCCACGAGCTGACCGACATACAGGCTTTCGAACGGCACTCCGTCCAGAGACGACATGTGGAAGAACAGGTCGCCACGTTCCCCTTCGATGAAACCGTAGCCCTTGTCCATCAGCTTCTTGATTCGACCTTGCGACATCGCTGCCACTCCTCTCAAAACACGCAAACTCACCTTTCAGGAGGACATGCGGTCGCGCGGTCGAATCGTCCGAACCGTTTCGTACTCAACGTCCGAGCCGACGAAACCGATTTCCGGATGCCGAGGCTGACAAGAGCACCACGGACAGCGGGCTACGTGTCGCTCACGCGGAGACGCACAGCAGACATTCACGCCGCAGGCACCGCCGTCCTCCTTTCAACACTTCGCGATTCTAAACCAACGGACCAGCGAAAGCCACACCAGCGGCCGACATTGTCGCACATGCCGATTTCGCCCAGAATGAGCGATCGGCGAGCCACCTTTTGGTGTGCCTCGAATCTGGACCTCCCTCTCGCACACCGTGCTTGCGGTTTTCGGCTACCGCCCGCTGGGAAAGGAGACATGGCCATGAAGTCGATCTTTGTGCGCTGCGTCGTGGCCGTCATGCTGGCCGCGGCAGCCTGGTTGTCGTTGCAGGGGGCCCCTGTTTCGAGGGCGCGGGATGCCGCGACCGGAACCCTTCAGATCGACGTGGCCGAACGCAACCCCTGGACGCATCTGCGGGTGAACGACGACGGAGGGGACTTTCGCTTCGCCGTGGTGACCGACCGCACCGGCGGTCGACGTCCGGGAGTGTTTGCCAAAGCCGTCGAAAAGCTGAACCTGCTGCAGCCGGCCTTTGTGATGTCCGTGGGGGATCTGATCGAAGGTTACAGCGAAGATCCCGGTCGGTGGGCCATGGAATGGTCGGAATTCGAAAGCCTGGTTACGCGGCTTCAGATGCCGTTCTTCTTCTGCCCGGGCAACCACGACATCAGCAATCTGCCGATGAGCCGCGAGTGGCAACGGAAGTTCGGCCGAAGCTATTACTCGTTCGTCTACCGCGACTGCCTGTTCCTGGTCCTGAACACCGAAGACCCTCCCGAGAAAGGCAAGCCGTACCAGTTTTCGCCGCGTCAGCGGCAGTGGGCGGTCGAAACGCTGCAACGGCACGCAGACGTCCGCTGGACCTTCGTGTTTCTGCACAAGCCGACATGGACATATCCGGACGTCGACCATGCGGCTCTGGGCTGGGCAGTCATCGAGAACGCACTGGCCGACCGGCCCTATACGGTGTTCGCCGGGCACAAGCATGTCTACGCGAAGTTCCTCCGCAGAGGTCGCGAGTACTACATGCTGGCGACCACCGGCGGGGCTTCACCGCTGACCGGCGTGCCCGACGGGCGATTCGATCATTTCGTCTGGGTCACGATGCGTGGCGAGCGACCGCAGATCGCCAATGTCTTCCTCGACGGTATCGCCGATTCGGACATCCGCACATTGCCCGATCCGTCCGGCGGCGCGAAGCGGCCGCGTTGAAACCGCACCATCTGGCCGTTCCGAGGGCTCGGCCGCGACGTCCGGAAGTGGTACCGAAAGTTCTGGCGCAGGACGACGATGACAGCCTACTTCGTCCGCCGGCTACTGCTGATGATCCCGACGTTCGTCGGCATCACCATGGTCGCCTTCCTGATCACGCGGCTGGTTCCCGGAGGGCCGCTGGAGCAGGCCATCATGCAATTGCGGATGGCCGCAGCGGAAGGAGGTACGGCGATCACCGCCGCCAGCGGCGAATTGCCGCAGGAGGCGATCGAAGAGATGAAAAAGGCGCTGGAGCTGGACAAGCCCTGGTATGTGGCCTACGTCCGCTGGCTGGGCCGCGTGTTTCGGTTCGACCTGGGCAATTCGTACCGGTTTCGCGAACCGGTGGCCCGGCTGATCGTCCAGCGGTTCCCCGTCAGCATCTATTTCGGTCTGACGGGATTCGTGCTGGCCTACCTCGTCTCCATCCCCTTGGGCATCGCCAAGGCGCTGCGGCACGGATCGGTCTTCGATATGGTCACCTCCGCGATCGTGTTCGTGGGATATTCGGTACCGGGATGGGCCCTGGGCGCTCTGCTGCTGGTGCTGTTCGCGGGCGGACAATTCTTTCAGTGGTTTCCTCTGGGTGGATTTCGCAGCACTTCATACGACGAGTTGCCCGCGATCGTTCGCCAGTGGGAAGACATCGACGAGGTGAGCGACGAGTTCGGGACGTTCGACTGGAACAAGCTGTCGCTGAAATCGAAGCTCGTCGACCAGCTTTACCACACGGTATTGCCGGTCTTCTGCTACATGGTGGGCTCATTCGCATCGCTCACCATTCTGATGAAGAACTCGCTGATGGAGAACCTGGGCCAGGACTACGTCCGAACAGCCTTTGCCAAGGGGTTGAGCGAACGGCGGGTGATCTGGGTGCACGTGCTGCGCAATTCGCTGATTCCGATCGCCACCGGGCTCGGCCATGCAATCGGCGTGATCATGGCAGGCTCATACCTGATCGAGTACATCTTCAACATCGACGGGCTGGGATATCTCGGCTACACGTCGCTGGTCGCTCGCGATTATCCGGTCGTAATGGGGATCCTGGCCATCAACGTCCTGCTCACACTGCTGGGGAACATTCTCTCCGATTTTCTCTATGCGCTGATCGATCCGCGGATCCGCTTCGACTGACCGGCGCGGACCATCCCACCGCACCAAGCCCCCGAACACCCGATGCGAGGAACATGCTGCAGAAACGGGAGCCGACATGAACCGCCGATTTGCGACGTCCGTAGGTCTTCTCTTCCCGGCCTTGCTGGTCGTGTTGTGGGCGGTCGACCGGTCGAACGCTTTGGCCGCCGATTCTCCGCCCCAACGGCCCAACATCGTGGTGATCATGGCCGACGATCTGGGCTATGGTGACGTCTCCTGTTACGGGGCACACCGCGTCCGGACGCCGAACATCGACCGGCTGGCCCGCGAGGGTCTGCGGTTTACCAGCGGCTACTGTTCAGCGTCCACCTGCACGCCCACACGGTTCACGTTCCTCACGGGAACGTACGCCTTTCGCCAGAAGGGAACGGGAATCGCTCCTCCGAACGCCACGGCGCTGATCCGAGCGGGCACGCCGACCGTCGCCTCGTTGCTCAAGCAGGCCGGCTACACGACGGCCGTGATCGGCAAGTGGCATCTGGGGCTCGGACAGCCTCCGGGCCCCGATTGGAACGGCCTGTTGAAACCGGGGCCGCTGGAAATCGGCTTCGACTACTGCTTCCTGTTGCCTACGACCAATGACCGCGTGCCGCCGGTCTACGTCGAAAACCATCGCGTGCGGAACCTCGACCCGAACGACCCGCTCTGGGTGGGCATGAAACGGCCCTCGCCGGACCATCCCACCGGGTTGACCCATCGGCACCTGTTGCGAATGGACTGGAGCCACGGTCACCACGACTCGATCCACAACGGCATCGGGCGGATCGGTTTCTTCACCGGCGGCAAGTCCGCGCTCTGGCGGGACGAGGACCTGGCGGAAGAGTGGGTCAAGCAATCGGTCCGCTGGATCACTGAGAACAGGGACCGACCGTTCTTCCTGTTCTTTGCATCGCACGACATCCACGTGCCGCGAATGCCGAATGAACGGTTCCAGGGAGCGACACCGATGGGCTTTCGTGGCGACGCCATCGTCGAGCTGGACTGGTGCGTCGGAGAGCTGCTGAAGACATTGGACCGTCTGAACCTGACCGAAAAGACGCTGGTGGTGTTCTGCTCGGACAACGGCCCTGTGCTGGACGATGGTTACAAGGACGGCGCCGTGGAGAAGCTCGGCGATCACAAACCCGCCGGACCGTTTCGCGGTGGCAAGTACACGGTCTACGAGGGAGGCACGCGCATACCGTTCATCGTCCGCTGGCCCGGCCACGTGCAGCCCGGAGTTTCGGACGAGATCGTGTGCACGGTGGATCTGGCCGCCAGTTTCGCGTCACTGGCGGGCGTCCCCATTCCGCCGGGCGGTTGTCGTGACAGTTTCAATGTACTTCCGGCGCTGCTCGGCCGACCCGGGGCGCGAGGACGGGACCACCTGGTGCAGCAGGACAACGGCAACCGCGGAAACTTCGGCTTTCGGCAGGGAAACTGGAAACTGGTGCGCCTCATATCCGGCCGCGGCAAGAACGCGAAACGCCGGCTCGAACTGTACGACCTGAGCGTGGATCCCGGCGAATCGCACGATCTGGCCACGGAGCACCCCGAGATCGTACGGCGGATGAATGACCGCCTCCAGGCCTTGATCGACGCCGGCCACAGTCGCGGCGCCGACTGAGTGCTCACCGCGAGCCGTCCGCCCGGCTCCGTGCGCCGGAACCCTCCGATCACCTGTCGAATCGGAACCGCTCGACCCCCTGGCGCGTCAGCAGGTCGAACCATCCGTCACGCGGATGCGTTTCGATGCTCCAGTACACGTCGCCCTGATTCCCCGGCAACGCGAACACTCGTTCTCCCGAACGGGCGTCGTACAGTCGGATGATGCTGCGATGCAGCCCCCGCGATTCTCCCGCAGCGGGAATCTGAAACGCCGAAACCAGCACCGGCGCCTGCCGCGGCACGTCCAAGGCGAACGCCGCGTCGTTCCACGCGATGCTCCACAGCAGCCGCACATCCGAGCGTCGCAGGGCGAACAGGCGGCCGGTGACCAGTCGGTTCCGCCACCCGGACCGAATCTGGTCCACCGCAGCCAATCGCACCGAAGGCGCACGCTCCTCGGCCAGCACGTACAGCCGGTCGGCGTCCCGGGTGGCCATGGCAGAACGCGGATCGACGCCGGAAACCTGATGCCGCGCCCGCAACGCCCCGCTGTCGGTGTCGATCAGCTCCAAAGCGGTCTTGCCGATCCATCCGAGCGTTCTTTCGCCGGGGAAGACGAACACCGCGGACGACGGAGTGCGCCGCTCCCAGAGCACGGTGCCGCTGCGCACGTCGACGCGCCGAACGGCCCAACCCGCCGTCGTCGAACCGTCGGCCTCCCCGGCCCGCTCGATCCGCTCACCAACGACCCACTCCCAGCCGTCGGTCAGCCAGACCTGGCCGCGTGGTAACACGATCGTACGTACTTCCGTGACGGCGCCGTCGATTCCGCGAAGGATCACTCCAGTGGCTGGCACTGTGGGGAAAGGTTCTTTGCGCGCGGTGTCGGGCCGAGGCGAATCGCTCGTCGACACTCCAGCCACTTCCGCATCCGCCGTGGAAGTACGAACGGACGCGGCGGCTGACCGGCTGCTGGACCGCCAGCGTGCCCCCGCCGCCCGAGAAAGCTCGCTTTCCCGGCCCGCAGGGTCTGCCCCGCTGATCGCCTGAACGCTCACGGCGGGTTCCCCGGTGCCAAACGCCGCAGAGTGTTCCGGCGAACGGGGCAGAACGATCAAC
>RFHO01000313.1 GCA_003696385.1 Planctomycetota bacterium
GGCATTCGGCTCACGGCGTGCTATGCCGCGGCACCGGTGTGTTCATCGTCACGCGCCGGCCTGATGACCGGCCGCAATCCCAGCCGCGTGGGCGTGTACGACTGGATCCCCTCCGGCCACGTCGTGCATCTGCCGCGGACGGAAATCACCGTCGCGACATTGCTGCAGCGCGCCGGTTACGACACGGCACACTGCGGCAAATGGCACCTCAACGGCCGCTTCAACAAGCCCGATCAGCCGCAGCCGAACGATCACGGATTCCGATACTGGTTTTCGACACAGAACAATGCGGCGCCGTCGCACGAGAATCCGACGAACTTCGTGCGCAACGGAAAGCCGGTCGGACCGCTGAAGGGGTATTCCTGCCAACTGGTCGCCGACGAAGCCATCCACTGGCTCAAGTCGGTCCGTGACGACTCTCGACCATTCTTCCTGTTCGTGTGCTTCCACGAACCACACGAACCGGTGGCGTCGCCCCCCGAACTGGTCGCGCGGTACCGCGATGTGGCGCGCAACGAAGACGAAGCCCAGTACTTCGCCAATGTGACCAACATGGATGCCGCCGTGGGACGAATCATCGAGGCACTCGACGAACTGAAGCTCGCCGATTCCACAATCGTCTGGTTTACGTCCGACAACGGTCCCGAAACGCTGAACCGTTATCGCGGGGCTCGCCGTTCGTACGGGTCCCCCGGGCCGCTGCGCGGAATGAAGTTGTGGCTTTATGAAGGCGGGATCCGCGTGCCGGGCATCATTCGTTGGCCCGGCCACGCGCCTGCGAACGCCCAGACGGGCGTGCCCGTCTGCGGCTTGGACGTCTTGCCGACCTTCTGCGAACTGGCGGGCGTGCAACCGCCGCGCGACCGCGTTCTGGACGGCGTCAGCATGGCGGACCTGTTCCGGAAATCGGCCCTCCGGCGTACCAGGCCGATTTTCTGGCACTACTATGCCGCGTTGGGCAAACCGAAAGCGGCCATGCGTTACGGTCCCTGGACGCTTTTGGCCCACCGCGTCGCCCCGGACCTGAAGCCGGGACGCAACGTCGACCGCCGCTCGATGCAGGTCATCAAGCAGGCTCGTCTCGGCGAATTCGAACTCTACAACCTGCTGGACGATCTGGGGCAGAAGAACGACCTGGCCGCCGCGCATCCGGAGCGGGTCCGCGAACTGGCCGAGCAACTGGTCCGCTGGCACCGCGAGATCCAGCGGGAAGGCCCGGACTGGTACGCCGATTCGCCTGCGTCGGAACGCTGAGCGATACGGCCGCTCGCCCGACGACGGTATCCGGTCGGGCTCCGGAGCCCCTACACTCCGGCCCACTCGCGGCCGGTTCGCACGATCGTCCGGCGGTCCAGGACGAACCCGAATCCCGAAGGAAACACTCCGGCATGCATTCGATGAAGCGCAATATCGGCATTCTGGTTCTGGTGGTTGTCGTGTTCTGCACGGCGGCGATCGGCAACGAGAATTTTCTGTCGCCCTACAACATCGAAAACCTGCTGCAGCGGATCGGACTGTTCGGAATTCTGGGCATCGCCGCGGCGTTCACGATCATCACCGGCGGAATCGACCTGTCGATCGGATCCGTGGTCGGACTGGTCGGTTGTCTGGTGCCGTACCTGATCACGCACAAGCAGCTCTCGCCCGCTGGTTCGATCTTCTGCGTCTTCGCGCTGTTGCTGGCGATTGGCCTGGCGCACGGGCTGCTGATCACCAAGCTGCGGCTGCAGCCGTTCATCGTGACGCTGTGCGGGTTGCTGCTGTATCGCGGTCTGGCGCGGTGGATCACCGGTGACGCCAATCAGGGGTTCGGTCGGATGGAGCTGGGGTTGAAGTGGCTGGCCACCGGAAACATCGGTGCGCTGCACATTGCCGGCTACAAACAACCGTACCGGTTGCCGGTGCCCTTCGTACTGTGCGTGGTGATGGGCATTCTGGCCGCTCTGTTCCTGTCGCGAACGATCTGGGGACGCTACCTGTTCGCGTTGGGACGGAACGAGCAGGCGGCACGGTACAGCGGCATCAACACAGACCGGATGATCATTCTGGCCTACGTGCTGTGCGCGCTGATCTCCGGTTTCGGCGGACTGCTGTTCGTCCTGGACCTCAATTCCGCGCAACCGGCCTCCTTCGGCAATTTCTACGAGTTGTATGCGATCGCCGCGGCGGTGCTCGGAGGATGCAGCCTGCGCGGCGGCGAAGGATCGATCTTCGGCGTGATTCTCGGCGCGGCCGTGATGCGACTGCTGTACAACTCGATCAACATGCTGGGACTGCCAACCACGTTGGAGTTTGCCATCGTCGGCGCGGTGATCCTGGTCGCGGTGATCGCCGACGAACTGGTGCGTCGCGCCGCATCGCGGCGACGCCTGCGGCGTTCGATCGCTGCCGAGGCAGAATCCGCCGAGGAATGAGTCCTGTCCGGCTGTCGGACACCCGGGAAGATTGCGTTCGATCGCCGCTGAACCCGGTTCGGCGGCTGGTCCCACGCACGGCGGATGCGGGCGGTCTGACGCGGGTGCGGCTCGGATGGTGCGTCGGACGTCCGGTCCGGCGTGCGACTCGAAGTCACCCGATGGGCAAACTGGGGGTTCAGCGTTCGTCCGCTGGGCCGCGTCGGTGGAGAAAGAGTTCGGCCAGCCGCCGTGTCAATTGTGCCAGTTCCAGGGCATCGGCGTGGTGGATTCCGTGTTGCGCGGGCGACGCGTTCTGCGATTCTTCCGTCGCCGCGGGTCCCTGTCGCCGCGGGAGAACCGCTTGCCCGGCGCGCTCTGCGGGAATGTCCAACACGATGCCATGTCCGTCGGATGCCCCAACCGCCGCGGCGTCGCTTTCGCCCGCGGGCTCCGATTCGTTCTCGTTGGAACGCTCCCCACCACTCGCCGCGGATGGAGCCGTCGGTGCGGACGCAGACTCGTCCGGCGACACTGGAGCCGGCTGCCGTTCCGCCTCGGGAAGAACGACGTCGTACGCTCCGACTTCTCGACCGTCGTCGGCCTCCAATGCCCCCTCGTCCGCCGTTGCGTCTTTCTCTTCGCCCGCCTCCAGACGTTCGCAGATGCCCCGCCAGGCTTTCATGGCGTGCTCGACGTCGCGGCGCTCCGGCAGCCCCTGCTGTCCGTCGGCCGGGAACGGCTGTGAGGCGATCGATGTGTCCGGCGGCGCGGGCGTGTCCGGTTCGCCGGCCGGAGGCTCCCCGCCCGCCGTCGGCCACGCACCGAATGCGTCGTCTTCGTCCGACCGCGAACGTTCCGGCTCGGCATCGACGCCGGAGGCGGGAAAGGCCCTTTCCATCGGTGGCGACTCGAGTTCCCTGTGGCCAGGCAGCTCGTCCTCGCCCGTCGCCAGTTTGCGGATCGACTGGTGCGTCTCGACGCAAAGGTCCAGGACCTCCGCGCTGATCGTGTCCTCGATATCCGTGCTTGCGGCGGAGCCGGCGGTCTTACTCGCGTAATCGCAAACGCTTGGCCCTCCTGCGGCGCGGGACGGTTCGCTTTCGGCGGACCGCGCCGGTTTTGTGCTGCCATCCGCCGCAGTCCCGTAGTCCCGTGCGACGCCGCCGCGGTCGACGTCGTCGGCCACCGGAGGCGGTTGGACGATATCGACCTCCGCCGCGTAGTCCTTCGCGAACGATGCGTCGGTTTGCTCGGCCACAGGGTCCGGTCCGCCCGGCGCGACACGCGGTTCGCGGCCCGGTCCGGCAACAACGCCTCCGTCCGGATTCACGGCCCCGGGAACGGATGTCTCGGGCACGCCCGCTCCGACCTCGATGACCGCCCATTGCTCGTCGTCCGCTTCCTCGCCCTGCCGGACCGCGGCATCGGCGGCCACCGGTGCGACCGAGCGGTCGTCCACGGCGGGCGCTGCGCTGGCGGCCGTTTCGGCGACTGCGCCGTTCCGCGGTCTCGCCTCCGCCACCGCCGGATGGTCGTGCGAATCTGCGGACTGTTTGGTGTCCGCGCTTTCATCCTGGGCGTCGCAGATGGCGCCTCCGTCCACCTGCGGTACCGACGACGCAACGCCGGCTGCGGTGTCGGTGTGGGAAACCCCGGGCTGCTCGTCCGCGACGGCACCTGCGGTCGTCTCTGGACGTTCCCGATCCCCGGCAAAGTCGGGCGCCGGGCGGGGAATTTCGTCCGCGGCATTGGCACCGCCCCGAACCGATTCCAGTGGCGGCGTCAGCGGCAGAGGGAGCATCTTCAGGTCGTCATAGGCGGCTCGGACGAGTTCCGCCGTGACCGACGGCTGTTCACACGCATAGGCCAGCAACAACGCGTGGTCGCACAGGGCGTTGATCGCTCGGGGAAGCCCACCGCTGACGTGCGCCACTTCGCGCAGTGCGTCGGGAGTGAACAAGGGGCGCTGGGCTCCGGCCTGTTGCAGTCGCTGGTGGACGTACGACGTTACGGAGTCCGGATCGAGTGGTTCCAGCACCGTGTGGCACGCGAACCGCTGCATCAACCCGGCGTTGGCAGGTTCGGCAAGGTGCTCCTCGAGGCTCGGAAGCCCCGCCAGAACGACCAGGATCAGCGGTTCCCCATCCGTGCTCCAGTCGAGCCAGTCGCGCAGTTCGTCCAGACAGGCATTGTTCAGACGATGTGCGTCGTCGAGCACCAGCACAAGGGGCTCCCGGGTTTCGTGCAGGTGGGCGGCGGCCCAGTCCCGCAGCCGCAATCGCAATTCCTGCTCACCCAGTTGCTCGTATCCGACGCGAAGTTCGTGCAGCACCGCCTGCAGCAAAGAACGCCGCGTGGGAAAGTGTCCCGCCGGGATCAGAGCGACTTCGCAGTTCGCCTCGCGCAGTCGCTCGGCAAGCACCTGGCAAAGCAACGTCTTGCCGATCCCGGCTTCGCCGATGACCGCTCCGGCTCCGCCGCGCCGCTGACAGCAGTGCACCAGCGCTTCCAGCGCTTCCAGCGCCGTCGGCACGGCCACGAACGTCCGCGCGTCCGGGGCCGCGTTGAACGGGCGGCGTTTCAATCCGAAGTGCGTCTCGTACATGACAGTCGGTCTTTTGTTCGATCGTTCGGGAAAGGGGGCCGCGGCCGGCACCACGCGGCGTCCCGCGCAGCGCCGGCCAATGACGGCGGCGCAGGGCGGCAGCGCCACAAGAAAGACGGTCTCCGTATCCTGTTTCGAGCGTTCACGGCCGTTTCTTCAGAAAAACCGGCACAACCGTCGCGGTTTGCACGCAATCCTCCTGCCGGAGCTGCGCGTGGCCTGTCATCCCCCGGCAATACGTCGCTGCGTGGTTTTCGTCTTGTGGATTTCACCGCCATGCGGCACATTACCGCCGCCCGCGGCGCCACATTTCCGCTCAGGTGATCCGCCCCATCGAAACATCACGCACGCCGCGGGCCGAGCGATTCGGCCACATCACACGTTGCTTTCATACACCCTTCCCGTCTCCCCAGCCGAGCGCGGTCCGCCGGACACGGCCCGCGCCGTCGATTCCCACACGCCGTACGACGGCAGACGTTTCCGGCTGCGCGGCCGCCAGAACGGAGGAATGCCCGATGGCCGATTCCCAGTCGCAGGGCCAGCACCGGCTGAGCAAATCCGTGTTTCCGATCATCGAGCGGAGATTCTTCCCGGAATGCCCTTGGCATCGGTTCTATCCGCCGGACGTACCGCGCGCGCTCGAATTTCCTCCCATGCGGGCCGAACAGCTGCTTCTGTCGGCATGCGACGCGTTTCCGGATCGCGTCGCCCTGCGGTACTTCAAGGCCAACTGGCCGTATCACGAGCTGCGGCAACGTGTGAAGCTGGTCGCCTCGAACCTGTATCGCTACGGCATTCGGCCGGGCGATCGCGTGATGCTCGCGCTGCCGAACTGTCCGGAGTTCGTGCTGCTGTGGTTCGCCCTGCACTGGATCGGGGCGGAGATCGTTCCGGCCAATCCGCTGTATTCCACGGACGAACTGCTGCATCTGGCCGAACAGTGCGAAGTTCGGGCCGTCGCGGGACTCGACCTGAAACTCGCACCGATCGCGCGGCTCACACGCCGCTACTCGTTGCCTCTGCTGATCGTCTGCAGCCTTTCGGCCCATCTGCCGCGTTGGCTACGGTACGGGTACCGACTGAAGCTGTGGCTGACGCGTTGGGGCGAAATCAACCGGCGGACGAAGGTCATCAAATTCAAGAAGCTGTACCGGCCCGAAGTGTATCCGATCGCCGAACCGCTGCTGGACGATCCGCAGCGGCCGGCCGTGCTGCAACCGACGGGGGGCACGACCGGCGTTCCCAAATTGGCCGTCCTCTCGCATGCCAATCTGCAGGCCAACGTCGCTCAATTGCACGCCTGGTGCGGTCTGGAACCCGGTGAGGAAAGCGTGCTGTGCGTGCTGCCTTTCTTTCACATCTTCGGGTGCACCGTCTCCATGCTTTCGCCGCTGGCGGGCGGCGCGACGTTGCTGCTGCTGCCCCGGTTCGACATCCGTCGCGTGTGGTCGGTGTGTCGCAAATGGCGGCCCAGCGTGGCCCCGATGGTTCCGTTCATGTTCGCCGCATTGCTGGACGAAATGGAGCGGCGCCGCCAGCCACTGGAGGGGCTGAAGCTGTGCTTCTCCGGAGCGGCTCCGCTGGATGCGGCCGTCCACCACCGATTCGAGCAGCTCACGGGCGCGACCATCTTCGAAGGCTACGGGCTCTCGGAAGCCTCGCCGGTCACCCACTCCAACCCGCCCGGAAAGGCCGCACGGCCGGGAACGATCGGCGTCCCCCTGCCGGGCACATTGGCCAAGCTGGTCGATCGGGAAACGGGCTGTCGGGAAGTCGGACCGGGAGAAGTGGGCGAACTGTGCATCCGCGGACCACAGGTGATGCAGGGCTACCTGAATCGACCGGACGAAACGGCCGAAGTCATCCGGGACGGCTGGTTGCACACCGGCGACATGGCCAGACAGGACGCCGACGGGTTCTTCCGGATCGTCGACCGCAAGAAAGACATGATCATCTCCGGTGGTCTGAACGTGTATCCCACCGAGGTGGAAGCCGTTCTGATGCAGCATCCGGACATCGCCGAATGTGCCATCTTCGGTCGGCCGCACCGGCTGTTCGGCGAACAGGTCGCGGCGGCCATCGTTCCCAAGCCGGGGCGTCCGATCAGCGAAGCCAGTGTGCGTGCCTTCTGCGAAGAGCACCTGGCACGTTATAAAGTGCCCAGGACGATCGAGATCCACCAGCGCCTGCCGAAGAACTTTCTGGGCAAGGTGCGGCGAGCCGCTTTGCGGCGCGCGGGTTGATCGTCCGCAGCCCACCGGGCAACGGCCGGCACGCGAGACCGAACGTTCCGATGACTGTGCCCGGTCGGCACGGCCGAAGGACCCCGTACGCGGGCAATCGAGCCGGCGCGGGGACGATCGAGGACGAACGATGCCCGTCACGCTCTGGAGCCCTGCGCAGCTCCGCTGGTCGACCGCATTGCGGCTGCAAGCCGTGCGGCCGAATCGTTCCACACAACACGCGAGGTCACCGAATGGCAGAGGCCGTGATCGTCGGGGGCATTCGCACGCCGTTCGTCAAAGCCGGCGACCGGTTGAAGGATTCCCCCGCTCCGGATCTGGGGCGCTGGGTCGTCCGCGAATGCATCGATCGTTTCGACCTGCCGGTCGACGTGGTGGATGAGGTCATCGCGGGCAACGTCGCATCGCCGGTCGATGCGGCAAACGTCGCGCGGGTGATCGCACTCCGCGCCGGCGTGCCGCGAGATCGCATTGCCCACACGGTCTGTCGCAATTGCGGCAGCGGCTTCGAGAGCGTCACCGAGGCCGTCGACCGAATCCGCGCCGGGCTGGCCCGGTGCATCATCGCCCTGGGCGTGGATTCGATGAGCAACATCCCGCTGTTCTGGAAGAAATCGCTGACCGAAAAGGTCTGGGCCGCGATGCGTGCGAAGTCCGTGACGGCAAAGCTGGCCGCCGTGGCGCGCATCCGTCCTTCGGACCTGAAGCCGCAGATCGGCCTCCAACTGGGACTGACCGATCCGGTCAGCGGCCTGATCATGGGCGAGACCGCCGAGAAACTGGCCCGCGAATTCCGCATTTCGCGCGAAGCCCAGGACGCCTTCGCCCTCCGCAGTCACCAACGTGCCGTGGCGGCGTGGGAAAGCGGTCGACTGGCCGAGGAAACGATGACCGTGTACCCCGAGCCCGATCTGGAACCCCTGCCGCGCGATATCGGCCCGCGGGAGAACCAGTCGCTGGAAGCGCTGGCGAAGCTCAAGCCGTACTTCGA
>RFHO01000314.1 GCA_003696385.1 Planctomycetota bacterium
CCGCAGGAAACTGATCCGCCGCAGCCGATCGCCCGGTTCGATCCCCGCCCGCGCCGCCGGCCCCTTCTCGTCCACGCTCAGAATCTGTGTCGTCAGGTGGTAGGCGATGCCGATGGCCGGGACGGAAAGCGGAGTGTTCGGGAAAGCCGGAATCTCGGTCCAACCGGCTTCGTCCACCGGCCGGACGGTCAACGGGACGGTTTCGGTCGTGCCGGTCTCCGTCTCCCGGAGGACTTCGATGGAAACGTCCTGGTCGTGCAGTTCCGCCAGTACGAACGGCAGGGCCACGGGGTCGATGTCCTTGCCCACGTCCCGGCCGTTGATCGAAGCAATCTTGTCACCGACGCGCAGGCCGGCTTTCTCCGCCGGTGACCCTTGCTGGATCGCCACGATCGGCTCGATGTCGGTACGGATCCCCAGGGTCCGGAACCGATTCGGCCCGACCGTGGTCGTCACTCGCGCGATTTCTCCCTCTTCGATGCGTTCGACCGTCAGCACCAGCGGTTCGGCCCGCCGACGCGCCAGGATCCGCTGGAATTGCGCGTAGTCCTCGACCCGACGGCCATCGACTTCGATGATTCGATCGCCCGGGCGCAGCGGTGGGGTCGCCGCCGCCGCCGGTGTATCCGGAATCACGTGCGGCAACGGCGCCTCGGCCGGCACGAGCCGCAGACTGTACGGTGGAGCGACGCCGATCATCCGCACCCGGCCGCTTTCGTCCGGTTGCAACGTGATCTCGAACGTCGTCCGCCCGTCGGCCTTGATGCCTTCGATCCGCAGCGGCCCGCGGGTCAGCGCGACCGCCCGCTTCAGATCCGAAAACGTCCGTATCCGGCGGTCGTTGATCCGGGTGATCCGATCGCCCGGCTTCAAACCGGCCACCCAGGCCGGCATCCCCGGCTGGGCCAGGCCCACCGTCGCCGGCGCGTCCTCCACCCCCAGAGCGAACGCCACCGAGAAAAACAACAGCCCCGTGACGATGTTCATCACCACCCCGGCCGAAATGATCGCCATCCGCGCCCACACCGACTTGGCCGAATACGACCGTGGATCGGCCGCGATTTCCTCGCTGGTCAACTGGCTGGGATCCAGATCGTCCTGCCCCAGCATCTTCACGTACCCGCCGAAGGGGATCAGTGAGATCGCGTATTCGGTCTCGCCCCGCTTGAAGCTCCACAGCACCGGACCGAAGCCGATGCTGAACCGCTCCACCGCCACGCCGCATTTCTTGGCAACGGCGAAGTGCCCCAGCTCGTGAAAGAAAATCACCAGCCCCAGACCGACGGCGACCCACAGCAGGTTGACGGCGGTATCCAGCCAGCCGGCTGCCAGCATCAGCATCTGTTCCACTTGGCCATCTCCTCGCGGGCCCACGCGTCCGCCCGCAGCAACGTGTCCAGATCCGGTGCCGCGACGAACCGGTGCCGCCGCAACACTTCCTCACAACCCGCCACGATGTCCGTGAACCGCAGCTCACCGTCCAGAAACCGGCGGACCGCCACTTCGTTGGCGGCATTCAGGACCGCTCCGCACGTCCCACCACGGCGAGCCGCCTCCCGGCCGAGCCGCAAAGCCGGAAATGTGTCTTCATCGGGAGGCTCGAAGCGCAGCTCCAGCGGACTTCGCCAATCCAGTCGCGGACTGGTCCCGTCCCACCGCTCCGGAAAGCTCAGGGCATACTGAATCGGCAACCGCATGTCCGGCGGCGAAAGCTGCGCCATCACCGACCCGTCGCGGAATTCGACCATCGAATGCACCACCGACTGCGGGTGCACAACGACCTCGATCCGCTCCGCCGGCAGATCGAACAGCCAGCGTGCCTCGATCAGCTCCAGCGCCTTGTTCATCAGCGTGGCCGAATCGATCGTGATCTTCGGCCCCATGTTCCACGTGGGATGATCCAGCGCCATCGCCGGCGTGACATCACGGAGCCGTTCGGGCGACCAGCCGCGAAACGGACCGCCGCTGGCCGTCAGCACGATCCGCTCCACCTCTTCACGGCGCCCGGCGTGAAGACACTGAAACACCGCACTGTGTTCGCTGTCCACCGGAATCAGTTCGGCGTTCCGTTGCTCCGCCAGGCGGGTGATCAGCGGTCCGGCGATCACCAGTGTTTCCTTGTTCGCAATCGCCACCCGTTTGCCGGCATCCACTGCGGCCCACGTCCCCTTCAGCCCCGCCGCACCCACGATCGCGCTGACGACCACGTCCACCTCGTCGGCCGCCGCCACCCGTTCGATCGCCTCGGGGCCGAACAGCAGCTCGCAATCCGCGGGAAACCGGCCCCGGTCGACCAGATCACGCAGGGACGCATCCGCAATCACCGCCCAACGGGGCCGCACGCGGTGCGTCTGCTCCGCAAGCTTCTCCCAGCGGCGGTGCGCGACCAGCGCGACCACCCGCAGCCGTTCCGGATGGGTCTGCACGACGTCCAGACAGCTCACACCGATCGAACCGGTGGAACCGAGCACGGCAATCCGTTTGGTCGTCCGCTCGCCCATCGTCGCGATTGTTCCGTGGCCGCCGTCGCATGTCGGCGGCGGATCGAACGCTGCTGACGCGGCCCGCTCGCTCGCCCTGCACCCCGGAGGGAAACGATCAGCTTAGTGACTGGCGTGCGCGCTGCAAAGCGCGGTCGATCCGCCGCAGAACACGGTCTTTGCCGAGTATTTCCAGCGTCTCGAACAGACCGAACCCGACGCCCTTGCCGGTGACCGCCACACGCACGGGGTGCACGATCTGCCCCATCTTGACGCCCTGCTGTTCGACGAATCGCCGCATCAGCGCCTCCAGCTCTTCGGCCGTGAACGGCTCGACCTCGCCCAGACGCTCGCGGAACGCCGCCAGCAGTTCGATCGACTCGGCCGACTGCAGCCGCTTGCGAAACGCCTTCTCGTCGTATTCCAGGCGTTCGTCCTCGACGAAGAAATCCCCGTACGAGAGGATGTCGCCGAAGACCCGCAGCCGCTCGCCCATCGCTTGCACGATCCGCGTCACGTAGTCCCTCTGCCGGGGCGTCGGAGAATGCGGCAGCCAACCGGCTTTCGCCAGAAACCGCAAACAGCCCTCGACCCGCTCCTCCAACGGCAATTGCTGCATCCAGTGCGTCTCGAACATCAGCAGCTTGTCCGGATCGAAGGCCGCGGGGGACTTGACGATGCGTTCCAGTGAGAACTTTTCCACCACCGTTTCCAGGGGCAGAATCTCCGTGCGATCGTCCAGCGACCAACCCAGTCGGCAAAGCGCATTGAGCACTCCGGGCGGAACAAACCCCAGCTCCTGATAGAACGCCACCATCACCGGATTGAGCGATTCGGACAGCTCCAGCCCGACCACCGGAAACACCGCCTCGGCCATCTGAAACAGCTTGCGAAACGCGGGGTTGTTGCGGTATTTGGCCACATCCCGCTTGCTGAGCTTGCGGCTCGAACCGGGCGCCGTGACGATCGGAATGTGTGCAAATCGCGGCGGTGAGACCCCCAGCGCCTCGTAGATCAGACACTGCACGGGCGTGTTCGAGAGATGTTCTTCGGCCCGCATCACATGCGTGATCCGCATCGCGGCGTCGTCGACCACCGTGGCGAAGTTGTACAGTGGCGATCCGTCCGAGCGGACAAGCACCGGATCCGGCATCATCGAAGTGTCCCAAGAGACGTGTCCTCGAACGGCGTCGTCGATCTCCACCGTCCGCCCCCGCGGGACCAGCAGCCGGATCACATGCGGCCGCCCTTCGGCTACCCACTGCTGCACCTGTTCCGCCGACAGGTCCAGCGACCGCCGGCGACTGACATACGGCCGCCCGGCCTTTTCGTCTTCGGCCCGGTCCGCCTGAATCTGCTCGGGTGTCTCGAAACAACGGTACGCCTTGCCGCTCGCCAACAACCGCTCGATCGCCTGCCGATAGATCTCCTGTCGCTGCGACTGGAAATACGGGCCGTGCGGCCCGCCCACTTCGGGCCCTTCGTCCCAATCCAGCCCCAGCCAGCGGAACGCCTCCAGAATCGGCTGCAACGCTCCTTCGACATGCCGGCTGCGGTCCGTGTCGTCGATCCGCAGAATGAACTTCCCCCCGTTGTGCCGGGCCCACAACCAGTTGAACAGTGCCGTACGCATGCCGCCGATGTGCATGTACCCGGTCGGACTGGGGGCGAATCGCGTCCGTACCTCCGTCATCGATTGTTCTTTCCCGTCGCTGTCGTCCTTTGCGGTCGCTGAAATCCGCTTCGCCGCCGGTCGCGGACGGCGCGACCGCGCTGCGTCATCGAGTCACCGTCTGCCGGCCGACCGTGATCCGCGCCGCGCGGCCGCCGGTCGTTCAGGATTCCGCCAGAGTGGCCCGCACGGCCGCGGCCAACCGCCGCATGGCTTCTTCGATCTGGGGCGGTTGCAGCACGCCGAACGAAAGTCGCAGATGGTTCCGCGGCCGCCGTTCCTTCGGGCCCGCGAACGACAGCTCACCCGGAACGTACATCACTCGGTCGACCTGCGTCGCCCGGCGGAACAGCGGAGATTCGAATCCGGTTTCCACGTGTTCGGGCAAGGTCATCCACACATACAATCCGCCGTCCGGGCGATGCCAGCGAACCGGCAGGTCGGCGAAATACCGTTCGGCGGCCGCCAGCATTGCGTCCCGCTTGGCCCGGTACGACCGCCGCAGCCCCTCCACGTGCTCTTCGTAACGGCCGCCGGCCAACACCTCCGCGATCAACAGCTGGTTGAAGTTCGCCGAACCGAAGTCTTCGTTGCCCTTGCGGTCGCACACGGCCCGCGCCAGCTCCTCCGGCATGACACCATAGCCGACACGTAACCCCGGCGAGAAGCTCTTGGAAAACGTCTGCGCCAGGATCACCCACCGACGCGACTCGTCACAACTCCACACGCTGGGCAGTTGCGGCCCGTCGTAGCGCAACTCGCGATACGCCGCGTCCTCCAGGACCATGATCCGGTGCTGGTGCGAATACCGCTGCACCACCTCCAGCAATGCGCGCCGCCGTTCGGCCGCCAGACTCACGCCGCTGGGATTCTCGTAATAACTGACCACATAAACCAGCTTCGCCCGCGGCAACTCGCCCGCTTTTTCCAGGTCCGCCAGCAATCGGTCCAGCTCGCCGGGGATCATGCCCCGTGAGTCACTGGGAACGGAAACCGCCCGCGCACCGACGCCGGCCAGCGTCCCCAGAAAGACGAAATACGTCGGCGCGGCCACCAGACAGATGTCCCCGGGATCCAGCAGAACCTCACAGACCAGCGACAGCAACTGTTGTGAGCCGGTCGTGAGCACGACATTCTCCAGGCTCACTCCCAACTCCGCCGGCGTCGCGGCACCTTCCAGCCGCGCCAGGTGACCCAGCACGGCCCGCCGGGCCTGCGTACTCCCGGCCGTGGTGCCGTACTGCAGCATCCGCCGGGCCACGGCGTCGTCGGCCAGCAGACGCTGCGAGACCTCCCGGACGATGCCCGCGGGGAGCGTCCGGTCGTCCACCAATCCCGCGGCCAGCGAAAGAACATCCGGATTCTCCACCGCCTGCTGCATCAGGTAGGCGATCGCCTGGTCCGCGGCCCAGCGCCGCCGCTGGCTGAATCGGAGATCCGGCATGTGCGGCACTTCGGACATCGCTCGCGTGCGCTCTTCTGGTTGATTGGCTTGTGCCCGTTGGCGCGCCGGTGCGCGCGGGTTGCTCCAAATCCGCCCGCCGGCCTGTGTCCGCGACCAGGCCGCTTCCGATCCCGCTCGCCCGGCCGCCTTCCGGAGTCGTGCGGCTCGCCGCCACCGCAGCCGACGTATCACAACCGCAACCGGCCCGAACCCGGCAGCTCCGGCATTCAACGCCGATCCAGTCGCAACCGTCGTCGCGCCGCCAGCAGGCCTTCGACCAGCGCATCGACGTCGTCCGGCCCGCTGTACACGCCGAAGCTGGCCCGAACCGTTGCCGGAACATTCAACCACTCATGCAGCGGCATCGTGCAATGATGCCCATGGCGGACGAACACACCGTGCAGGTCCAGCAGGTTCGCCAGGTCTTCGGCGTGCGCACCGTCGACGGTGAAACTCACGATGGGCCCCTTCTCCTCGACCGGCGGTCCGTAGATCCGCATCCCCGGAACCTCACGCAACCGCTGGTGCGCGTACTGCAGGACTTCGTGCTCGTGGCGCCGGATGGCCGACAGCCCCAGCCCCTGGACGAATTCGATCGCCGTCTTCAGGGCGATGATCTGAGCGATCGGAAGCGTTCCGCCCTCGAACTTCGCCGGCAGCGGTGCCCACGTGGCGCGATGCCGTTCCACCACCTCGATCATGTGCCCGCCGAACACAAATGGCTGCATTTGCTCGAGCAGTTCCCGACGTCCCCACAGCACACCGACCCCGGTCGGCCCGTACAGCTTGTGACCGGAAAAGGCGAGGAAATCGGCGCCCAGCGCCTGCACATCGATCGGGCTGTGCGACACGCTCTGCGCCGCGTCCACCACCACCAGAGCGCCGTACTCATGGGCCACCTCGCACAATTCGGCCAGCGGCGGCTCCGTGCCCAGCACGTTCGACATGGCAGTCACCGCCAGCAGCCGCGTGCGTTCCGTGAAGGCCTGCTCGATGGATTCCGGATCCAGCCGGCCTTCGGGAGTCAGTTCGATGTACCGCAGCCGGGCTCCGGTCTCCAGCGCCACCTGTTGCCAAGGCACCAGGTTGGCGTGGTGCTCCAGCAGCGTGACGACGATCTCGTCGCCCTCGTCCAGGAACCGCCTGCCCCACCCGGAGGCGACCACGTTCAACGACTCGGTCGTTCCTCGCGTGAAGATGATTTCCTCAGCTTCGCCCGCGCCGATGAATCGACGAACAGTCTCCCGAGTCGCCTCGATCGCTTCGTCGATCCGCGCACCGAATTCGTACACGCCGCGATAGGCATTGGCGTAGTACGTTTCGTAAACCGCACGCTCCGCGTCGATGACCGACTGCGGCTTCTGGGCCGAGGCCGCCGTGTCCAGATATGTCAGCCGACGGCCGTCCGAAAGCGGTTTTGCGAGTATCGGAAAAGCCGCGCGAACGGCCTCCAGATCCCAGCCTACGGCGGTTTCTTCCTGCGCCATCCCGACCTGCTCCCACCGCTGTGTGCCCCCGACGCCCCACCGCTGTTCGCCGCCCGCGTCGCACCTCTCCCGCACCCTTCCCGAACGGCCGTTGCGATCGCCGACGGCACCTCCCGCCCGGCAGAAGACCCGGGGCCAACGACGGTTTGCCTGCGGTGCCGCAGCCTTCTCGCGTCGGCAACACTGCATCATCGCCATGCCCGGGGCGCGTCATGCCGTCGGCGCCTCATGCCTCCGTGGGCCGGTTTCCCTCCGCGTCCCCGCCTTCACCGACGCGTCGGTCGTGCTCGACGAGCGCCTCGGCCGCCAGCTGGCGGATCCGCTGGACCATTCCCGCCAATCCGTTCTTCCGCGCGGTGCTCAAATGGCGCGACAGTCCCAGCCGCTCGAAGACTTCCTGAGCGTCGATCGACAGGATTTCCTGCGGCGTCTTTCCGGAA
>RFHO01000315.1 GCA_003696385.1 Planctomycetota bacterium
ACCTGTGGCGTGCGCGCCAGCTCTTCGGCGGCCACCGGGAAACTGACCACCAGAGCCAACAGGCCGGCCAGCACGCCTGCGGCCGCGGAGCCGGCCGAAGGACGACGGCCAGAGGCCGTCCGGGCCCGACCGGCGGACTCAGGACGGCCGACGCCGTCCGGTCGACGGGTGTCGGCGCGGTCGGATGTGGCGATCGGGGGGCGTGCCAGCGACATGGAAACGATCGGCAGGAGACACATCGCAGCTCATTCTGGAATTCGAGGACCGTCGTGAAGCGGCAGCGCGATGCCGCCGCTTCTGTACATTCGCCAACTATACTATCGTAGCATCCGGGAGGCTGGGGCGTGGCGTAATCTGCCCCGACGATTGTATCGGCGGCCAAATGGCGGTGACTTGTCGTCGAATCGCGACCGTCCTCCGCGATTGGCCGTTCTCGTCTAACTCATTGATACAACCGGATTTGGCGAACGATTTCTCGCGGCGTACACGGTTTCCGATCGGCGAGCGTGTGTGCCTAGCAAGTTTTGCGCCGACTGTTGCGGTTCCACGTTCGGGCAGACATTTCCCGAAAAAACGGTGGGGCACAAGTCGAGGGGCGTCGCATTCGGGTGGATGCCGGGGCCCGCATCGACGGATCAGGCGGTCGGTGACGCCGGATGGTCCGGTGTCTCTGCCAGTTGGGTCGCGACTTCGAAGAGGGTCCGGACCATCACGCCGGTTGCTCCGCCTTCGCGATGGGGTTTGCTGGTTGCGGCGAACGCCGGACCGGCGATGTCCAGATGCACCCACTGGCTGTCGCCGACGAAACGCTGGAGGAACTTGGCGGCCGTGATGGCGCCGCCCCAGCGTGGGCCGACGTTTTTTACGTCGGCGACGTCGCTCTCCAGCAGTTCGTCGAACAGGGCATGCATCGGCATTTCCCAGACCAGTTCCCCGCGCCGTTCGGCCGCCTCCCGGACCGTCGCGGACCACGACGGCGTGTTGCCGAACAGACCCGTGTATTCTTCCCCCAAGGCCACGACGCAAGCCCCCGTGAGCGTGGCCAGATCGATCACCCGGCCGCACCCTTCGTCCACGGCCAGTGCCAGGACGTCCGCCAGTACCAGACGGCCCTCGGCATCGGTGTTCTGGACCTCGATCGTCGTCCCGTTGCGGGCATGCAGCACGTCGCCCAGCTTGTAGGAGCGGCCGCTGACCATGTTTTCGACCAGGCCCACATAGGCTCGCACATTGACCGGCAGACGCGCTGCGGCGATCGCCGTCAGGGCACCGACGGCGGTCGCCGCGCCGGCCATGTCGCACTTCATCGTCAACATGTGTTCGTTCGACTTCAGGCTCAGCCCGCCGCTGTCGAACGTCACGCCTTTGCCGACCAGAGCCAGGTCGGTGCCTTCCCGGTCGCTGCCACGGTACTCGAGCATCACCAGACGCGGCGGCCGGTCGCTGCCCGAGGCAACGGCAAGCATCGCGCCCATCCGTTGCTCGCGCAGGACGTTCTCGTCCCAGATGCGTGCGGTCAGCCCGTATTCGGTTGCCAGTTGGTCGCAGCGTTGGGCGAACGTTTCCGGGTACACGTCCGACGCAGGCCGGTTGACCAGCTCACGCACCAGGTTGATGGCCGTACCCAGCAGTCGGCCTTCTTCGACGGCGACACGCGCCGTCTGTTCGGACAACGAGTCAGGAATCACCAGCGTCAGCGACCGGAGCGAATGCCGGCTGCGGTCGCGTTTGTACAGATCCTGTCCCAAACCGGCGACCACGGCCGCTTCGGCGGCCCGTTCACACTCCATTCGCAGGATCTGATCCGAATTCCGGTCGGTCAGCGGCAGTACGAGGGCCAGCGAACGGTCCGGCTTGACGGTCACGTGACGCATCGCCGTGTTCAGCGCCCGCGCGCAGGCCGCCGCGTCCCAATTCCGTCCTTCGCCGATTCCAACCAGGACGAGCCCTTCGGCGGTGATCCCCGGGCAGACGGGCAGAACCAGCAGCTCGCCCAGTTTGGTCGGCAGCTCGCCGGCGGATTTCTTCCGCGAGAGAGCTCCGTCCAGCAGCGCATCCAGTTTCCGAATGTCCGAGGACCATTCGGCGGAGTCGATGCCGAGCACCAGCCAATCGGCCGGGACGGATTCCCAGGCCGCGCGGGTGACAGTAACGTCCAGAGGTGGGATGGGCATGGTCGCTCCTCGTCGCTGGTTGTTCGTGGTGTTTTCGTCGCCGAAGCCGGCTGCCGGGGACGCCGTCGTCCGGCGGATCCGTGGTGCTGCAAGCTCAGGTCTCGGGCCAGCCGTACCGGCCCACGAGCTTCACGAAGCGGCAATCGCACAGTGGTTCTTCGTGCAGAATGTCGCCGTCACGTCGCACGCGGACCAGCCGTTGCAGCCATTCGTCGCCGACCGGAATCACCAGATGACGCCCCGGCTTCAGTTGCTCCAGCAGCGGCTGAGGGAGTTTGGGAGCGGCGGCGGTGACGATGATCCCGTCGTAGGGGGCCTCGGGAGGCCAGCCGAGTGTTCCGTCCCCCACGTGGACCTCGACATTGCCGATCCCCAGCGACCGCAGGCGTTGTTCGGCTTCTTCGGCGAGTTCCGGGATCCGCTCGACGGTGATCACGCGGTCGACGAGTTGGGACAGGATGGCCGCCTGGTAACCGCTGCCGCCACCGATTTCCAGGATCGTATCGGTCGGCCGGGGGGCCAATGCTTCGGTCATCAAAGCCACGATGTACGGTTGGCTGACGGTCTGGCCGCACTTGAGCGGCAGTGCGATGTCCTGATAGGCCATGGTTTGTTCGTCGGCCGGCACGAATCGTTCACGCGGGACGGTTGCGATGGCCTGCAGGACACGTTCGTCGCGGATGCCCTTGCGGCGCAGCGATTCGGCCAGTTGCAACGCTTCCTGTCGGGCCGTGTCGGAAACGTGCAGGTCACGCACTGGTGCGACTCCTTCCTGCCCACGGATCGAACCATCCGCCCGCCGTCCGCAACCGGGTGGACGGTCCCCCCGCGATCGATCCGATCACGATACACGGCGAGCCCGGCTGCGTCGAACGATCTGCGCCGCGAGGCCGGGAAGACGTTCGAAAGGTGCCCGAGCGGGAGCGCCGGAGGCGTGCGGGACTTTCCCACCGCCAGCCGTGGATCGGGCGGCCGTTCGGGCAAGCGGTTCAGTTTCGGTGAATGGCATCGGCGATTTCAAACGCGCTCCCTTGCCGAAAGACGCGCGGCTCCGCACCCGGATTGGACCGGAGTTGTCGCAGCGCGTACAGTTTGTGCCCACCGTCCGCTGCGGGCGTGTCGGGACCGTGGGTTGTGAATTCCGCCGGATCGGAACAGGACCGTCATGATCGACGCGACGCCGCCTGAGGAACTGGCCGAGGATGAGCGTTGGATGCGGGTGGCACTGGAACAGGCTCGTGCGGCGGCCGAGCGCGAAGAAGTGCCGGTCGGCGCGGTGATCGTGCACCAGGGGCGCGCGATCGCCGCCGCCCACAACCAGCGGGAGGCGTTGTCGGATCCGACCGCACATGCGGAGATGATCGCGATCACGCAGGCGGCCGAAGCGTTGCAGTCGTGGCGGCTGTTGGACTGCACGCTGTACGTGACGCTGGAACCGTGTCCGATGTGCGCCGGAGCGGTGGTGCAGGCCCGCATCCCACGGGTCGTCTACGGCGCGGCCGATCCGAAGGCCGGAGCGTGCCACACACTGTACCGGATCACCGATGACGAACGGTTGAATCATCGGGCGGTCGTGATCGGCGGGGTGTGCGAGGAACAGTCCCGGCGGTTGCTGCGTGAGTTCTTCCTGCGGCAACGACGGCGGGGAAAGAAATAGGCTAGCTTTCCGTGAGTTCCAGACACGGATCCAGGCCCATGCTGCGATACGCGCGCTGACGCTGTTTGTCGGCCTTTTGCAGATCCTTGCGCTGTTTGTAGTGCATGCGTTCCAGATATCGCTGTGTCCGCACGAAGAAGCGGAACCACCGGCGCGGCAGTTCGCCCTTGCGGTCCGGTCGAGCGCGGCGGCGGATCCGATCCAGCTTCTTCGGGTCGATGCAGCGGAGCAGTTCGTCTTCCAGCGACAGAAAGAACTGGTAGCTGCCGGGATCGCCCTGCCGTGCGGCGCGTCCGACCAACTGTCGGTCGATCCGCTTGGACGTGTGCAGTTCGGTGGCGATCACGTGCAGGCCGCCCGCCCGCTTGAGTTCTTCGGTCAACCGGATGTCCGTGCCGCGACCGGCCATGTTGGTCGCCACCGTGACCCGACCGCTTCGACCGGCCTGGGCCACGATCTCCGCCTCGCGTTCCGGATTGCGGGCGTTGAGGATCTGATGCTCGATGCCACGGGCCTTCAGCAAAGCGCCCAGGGCCTCGGAGGCTTCGACTGAAGGGGTGCCGACCAATACGGCTCGGCGGGCGGCCAGCAGTCGTTCGATTTCCTCCACGATGGCCTGTCGCTTCGAACGCATGTCGATGAAGATCCGCGGCGGATATCCTTTTCGGATGCACGGGCGATGGGTGGGAATGGCGGTGACGCTCAGCCCGTAAGTCTTGCGGATCTCCCGGGCTGCCTGGACCGCGGTGCCGGTCATTCCGGCCAGGTGCGTATACAGCCGGAAGAAGTTCTGCACGGTGATCCGAGCCGCTTCGCCGGACGCGGCCGTGATGGGCACCATTTCCTTGGCCTCGACGGACTGGTGCAGCCCGTCCTGCCACTTGCGGCCCTCCATGATTCGACCGGTGGATTCGTCGACGATCTTGACCTCGTTGTCGACGACCACGTAGTCACGGTTGCGGATGAAGCCGAACCGCGCGGTCAGTGCCTGTTCCACGTGTTTGTAAATCCGCTCGGCGTCGATCGTGTCCATCAGGCTGGGCTTGGAGAGCAGCAACACTTTCCGGACGCCGGCTTCGGTCAGGTAGGCCGAACGGCGATCGGGTTCGTACACGAAGTCGACGCCGGCTTCCAGGTAGTCGACGGCGCGGTTGCACCAGCGGAACAGGCTCACGGTCGCCGCATCGTTGGGCAGAGTCAGCCCGATGATCAATGGCGTGCGGGCTTCGTCGATCAGGATGCTGTCCGCTTCATCGACCAGCGCGAAATAATGGCCGCGCTGCACCGGCTGTTCTCCGGGGCGAACGGCGGGCATCGTGTCCCGGGCGGCCTCGAACAACGCACGGCGACTTTTGCCCGGCATTGCCACGCCGGTGCGAAGTTTGTCTCGCAAGTAGTCGAAACCGAACTCCTTGGCGGTGCCATAGGTGATGTCCGCTGCGTAGGCGTCCCGTCGCTCTTCGGTCTCCATCGGCGTTTCGATGCAGCCGACCGACAAGCCCAGTGCACGATAGATCGGCCCCATCTCGGTGGCGTCGCGGCGAGCCAGGTAGTCGTTGACGGTCACCACGTGGCAGCCATGGCCGGGCAGAGCTCGTAGAAACGCCGGCATGACGGCCGTCAGCGTCTTGCCCTCGCCGGTTTGCATCTCGGCGATTCCACCGGCGAACAGGCCGATCGCCCCGGCGATCTGCACCGGATACGGCTCCATGCCCGTCGTCCGCCGGGACGCCTCGACGACCAGGGCGTACGCCTCGGGCAACAGGCGGATCAGCGGAATGCCGGCTTTCGCGCGCCAGCGGATGTCGCGACCGCGCCGCAGCAATTCCTGATCGCTGATCTTCTTCAGTGGTTCGGACTGGTCGAGAATCCGGTCGGCCCATGCACGCCACCGCAGGACCCGCAGCTTGCCCGGTCGGCCGAGCGCGCGAACCCAGTACCACGCTTCATGCAACGGATTCATCGTCCCTCGCACTCCAAGCACGCCACCCGCCGCCGGATCGCGGCGGCGGGCACTACAGGAGCCGATCGGCGAAGACGCCTCGGCGCGACGATTGTATCACGGCTCGGCAGCGCCGGCATGCCGGCCCCGATCATCCCGCCCGGCGACTTTCACGGGACAGCACCGCAGCCACTTCCGCATAGACCTGATCGGGCCGAATGGCGTCCATGCAGGCCAGATGCGCCTTGCCCGCCAGAGGACACCGTTTGTGGTATCCGCCCGCGCAGTCGATTTCGGCACCGATGAAGCGGTGTCCGGGGCCCGGTGGGCCGGACAGCCGCGGGGACGTGCAGGTGAAGACCGCCACCACCGGCGTGCCCTCCCGGGCGGCCAGATGCATGGGCCCCGAATCATTGCACAGCACGACGTCGGCCGCATGCAACAGCGCCGCGAGCCGGCGGAGGTCGGTGCGATCGATCCAGTTGCGGACCGCCGCATGCGGAGCCAGCTCGCGCAGCAACAGTTCGATTTCCGCACCGGCGGCCACGTCGTCACTGCCACCGACCAACCCGATCGCGGCTCCCAGATGCCGCACGGCTTTGGCAGCCACCACGGCGAACCGCGCCGCCGGCCAACGCTTCGTTTCCCACCGCGCGCCGGGATGAATCACAACCAGCGGTCGCGGCAGCTCCTGGAGTTGGCGCCGCACCCAGGCGCCCTCGGGGGTCGCGGCGGATGCCTGCGGCGTTTCCGGGAAGGCTTCCGGATCGGCCTGCAGAAATCGTGCGGCCGCGCGATACCGTTCGTACGCGGCAACATCCCAACCCGAACCGGGCACGACGTGTGAATACGTGTAGCGGGCACCTTCCCGCGCGGTTTGCAGGCCGATTCGAACCCGTGCACCGCTGACCGCCGTCATCAGTGCCGTGCGAGCGAGCCCCTGCAGATCCAATACGACGTCCGGGCGGAGTTTCCGGATCGCCCGCAGCAAGCCGATCCAGTGCTTCCACGTGCCGTGCCGTTCGAATGGAATCACCGAGTGCAGTTCGGGTCGTTCCGCCAGCAATTGCTGGAGTTCGCGTTTGATCACCCAATGCAGTTCCGCACGCGGAAAACGTGCCCGCAGCGCCGGCAGGATCGCCGAAGCCTGAACCACATCGCCCAGTGCGCTGGGCTTGATGATCAGGATGCGGCGTGGTTCGAGGAAGCGAAGGTCCAAGGACATGACCTCATCTCGTCGTCGACGGCCTGCAGGCGGACGCGCCGGTGGGCTTCCGCGACCTGCGCGGCGGGCGGTCTCGCTTCCGCGATACGCGAAAGCGGCGCCACCGGCGGCGAGCCGGCCGGGCAACGCTCAACGACCGCCGGGTAGGGCAACCGAGGCGCTTTCGCTTGGTCCAGACGCCGTCCCGCGAGAGGCTGCCGGTGGCCGCGGCCCATACACGCGGACCGGAACAGTCAGCGTACGGAACTGCGGGTGCGTCGTATTGACGACCAGCACGGTGTCGTGCGTGCCGGGCGGCACGTTCGTGATCCGCACGTGAACGAACTGTCGTTGCGGCCCGGGCATCGCGTCAAGACGAACCTGCTCATCGCGCCCGCCGGTTGGCTGCGGGGTATGCGGCGCGACGTTCTCCGGGAGCGATCGTGATTTGCTGGGTGTGCCGCGGCCGGCGGGTTCTGCGCGGGCGAGCGGCTCCGGTGCGCCGCCGGTGCCCGCAGGCTCGGCTTCGCCGGGCAGGGCTTCGGCCCGCAACCATGATTCCCGAGTCTCGACGCTCAGCACCTCCAGCGGCGTCGCGGTCAGGTTCTCGATCGTGAGCCGATGGTCGGTCGGTTCCTGGGAGCTCTGATAGACGATCAGAGCCCGCGGACGCACCACCACAGATTCCCGTGGCAGGCGGACGCGGAAGTACACGCGCGCGACACGCGGCCGATCGTCGCGGTAGTGGACGTCACAATGGTACTCATGCAGCCCGGGAGCCTCACCGAATGTCCGCACATGAAGAAGGAAGCCGCTTCGCTGACCGGGGGCGATCGTCTTTCCCGGCGTGAGGAGCTTCGGCTGAAGGCAGCCACAGCTCGGTTCCAGCCGTTCGATCACCACCGGATGACTGCCGCGGTTGGTGAATCCAAAGCGGGCACGGACCACGGGTTGGGGCGGCACTTCGCCGAGGTTCACCAGGTACTGGTCGAAAGCCAGACTGCCGCGATCCGCGACGGGCCCTCGGACCGGTGTGGTACGTTCCGGAGCCAGCATCGCGACGGTGCTGCCACACATCGGCAGAATCACGCACGCTCCGCCGATGATCAACGGCCAGGGGCTACCGCTGAGCCAGTAGCGAAGGGACGGAGCATTCGCGGGCATACCCGTTTTCCTTCCCGGGCAAGGAGCGGTGGCGAAAGGCGGAAGGCGAGCGGAGGACGATGGATGTCCCGTTCTGTGGCGAGGCCGGATTGACGACGGTGGGACCGCCGCAGACCGTGCCATCGGGAGACGGAGGACACAGCGGGCGCGATGTGGAGATGGTCCAGCGTTTCGGTGCACCACGCCGGTTGCGACCGAAGCCGACCGCGCGGCAGGATGCGGCGGAAGGCGGTCAGATGACGCCTCCATGCGTTCGGTAGGGGGTGGCCAGATCGGGCAACTCGAGTCCCCAGATGCGTTCCCAGATCTCGTTGATGTGTCGCAATCCCTCCGACACGTAGATCAACTGGCGGGCACGAACGTCCGGGGACGCGGAATAGATGGGCAGCACGCAGCCGGCGCTCAGACTGGCCAGCAGCACGGTGATCCACAAGAACCGCTTCATCGTTACTCCTCCCTGAGTGCGGTGGGCGGCGATCGCCGTCGCAACGTCCGTGTTCGGTCTGTCGTTCCGCTTGCCGCCGCTGCCCGTTGCTGTCGCAAGGCCGCGCGAGCGGTCGACATCAATCGTTCTGTCCCGTGGATCCCTCGAAACGGCCCTGTACGGTCCGGTCACTGCGACTTTCCTGCTGTGACCAATGGGGGGGCTCTTCCAGGCGGGGAGCCGCCGGCGGCGGTGCGACCGAGGGGCTCGGCGGCGATTCCTCTCGGGCGACCGACGGAGGCTCACTGTCGGGAACGACTCCGGAGGCCTGTATGACGTCCGCCATCAGCTTCCCGGGTTTGAAGGTGATGACGTTTTTTTCACCGACAGGAACCGGTTCGCCGGTCTTGGGATTGCGCGCCGTCCGCGGTCGCCTCCGCTTCACTTCGAAGACGCCGAAGTTCCGCAATTCGATGCGCCCGTCCGTACGCAATGCCTCGATGATCGAGTCCAGTGTCAATTGCACAGCTTCCTTGGCGACCTTCTGGTTCAGGTCCAGTCGCTCGGATACCTCACGAACGATATCACGCTTGGTCTTGGTCACCGTCGGGCCTCCCGCCGATCGGAGCTGTGCTGCCGAGCACGGTTTCAGAGCTGGATTCGTGATCCAACTGTAACCCCGGGCGGAAGTTAGTGTCAAGCCGACGTCCCCACGCGTTCGTTCACATCCGCTCCGGCATCGGCTGTTCGCAAGAATCGGTCTGCCAATCGTGATTGCAGGTCACAGGCAGGGTGGAGAGCGTTTTCCCGGTTGTCCGGTCGGGATGGAACGCGCGACGCGGCAACGCCGCCCGACGTGCAAGACGACATTACCGTGTATCGGCCGCTTTCATCGCCAAAGTTGACACAATCTGCACAATCCGGTCCGTTTCCCCGTTTTGCCGAAATGGCCGTCAGAACGCCATGGATGCGGCAACGCCGCGCGGCCGACGGCGATGCCCTGCGGTCGATTCGGCGGCAATGGATGTGCGGCCGGGTGACCGGGCGGCGGTGTCAGTCGGAGACGGGGATCAGCCGCACGGGGGCGGCTTCTCCCGGGACCAGTTGCCTGGACACCATCCGCAGAGCAATTTTGAAGTCGTCAGACCCCATCAATTCGGGAAACTGATTGGCCAATTCCCGGATAGCCTTGGTGGGGGCATCGAGTTCGGCGGCCCGGCGCACGAGCGTGCCGGCCAAGAGGAAATTGGACTGCGCCACGCTCGGATTGTTCTTCGCCGCCCGAGCATTGATGCACATCGCCTTGGCCGTCATCAGCTGCGCCATTGGATCGCGGTTCATCTCCCTGAGAGGGCCGAATTCTGCCATGACGAGCGGACGGCCGTCGAGAAGTGCACACTCCGTTGCGGCAATGGCCCAGTTCAACCGGACCACCGGTTCTTCCTCGCGCCGGAGGCTTCTGGATTTCAGGGCCGCGGCAAAGTGATCGCGTGCCTTTTCGATATCCCCGGTCTTCCAGTAGCAGTAGCCGAGATTGTTGCGCAGCGCGACCGACTGATGACCGGCGAGCAAGGCGTCTTCTGCCACTGTGATGGCGTGCTTGAAATCGCCTTCGCTCGAGGCCGTCAGAGCCAGCAGGTAGATCCGACGCGACGCCTCATGTGCTTTGCGGCTCTGTCCGGGCGACGCAGTTGGCTCGCCGTTGTCGTTCTGAATTCTCAGTGGCGGTGCGGGGACATTGGGTTCGGGGATGAGGTTGGCCAGTCGCAGCGGGGGCTGTTGGGGTCGCTGCTTCGGCCGACGCGGTGTGTTCGGCTTGGACTGTTGTTCCTTGACGGTGGGCTCGGCCGCTTTCGGGGTTTTGTCTGTGCCGTCTGTGGGGGACCGTCCGATTCGACGTGCATTCGGCAACACGATGCTCCCGCGCTCCGGGTCGGTGATGCGGATGGCGACTTCTTTCCGCCCCGCTTCTGGTTCCTCGTGTCGCGTGCTCTGTGCAGACTCGTCTTTCGGCGGTTTGCCCGGTGATGCCGGAGGCGTACGGTGCGCATCTCCGGCGGTCGCTTCGGTGTTTTGCGCAGTCAGTACG
>RFHO01000316.1 GCA_003696385.1 Planctomycetota bacterium
CGCCAGCACTTCGGCGGCGTACAGCCGCAGGAACCATCCCGGCGTTTTTTCGGGATCGATCAGCGGCCGCAGCCGTTTCAGCGCCTCCTGCAGCGCCGGCCGCCCGATCGGCCCCTCGCCCTTGAAGTACACCGCCGCACGAACAACTTCCCGCAGCTCGGTCCACTCCGCCGGTATCTCAATGGTGCCCTCTGTGGCACTACCTACCGGCTTACCATAGGCAAATCCGACTGCCTCCAGCGCGTCCCCGGGCGCCCTGTGAAACATCGAGTCGACCAGCGTTCTTGGAAGTTCTTCTTTGAGATGGGCGCAGGAACGCAAGTACATGGCGTAAACCCCAAAACTCCGGAATCGTTTTGCAAAACCCCGCAGCTGTCTTGCTTCGGAGAACCGGGGCAGCTCCAGCAGAGGCCACAGGCCTTTTTCGCCGAATACGTCTTCTGGCGAGACCAATCCACGTTCCATGGCGTCGACAATGGCCTTGCACGTGAAGAATTCGTCCGTAAATTCAAAGAGGACGAATCCCCCGACGTTCTGCGCGATGATGTCTCCCCTGACGCTGTCAATCACTGCATTTTGTAATACTTTCTCGAGCGCGCTCCGCAAATCATGCCGTCCTCCAGCGGCCCCGTCCGCTGGGAGCAGGCCGCGGGTCACGTCGAATAAAGCATAAAACTTGCAATACTCCGCAACGAGTAATTGCAGGTAGGGCGCCACTGCCTTTTGTTCTCCCGGGGAGAGGCGCCTCTCGACATTGCGGAGGTACTGCTCAGCGATCTCGCCCGCGCGATCCGGCGTCTCATCCGCGCGACACACGTCAAATGTCGCCGATTCGCGACGTTGTTCGGGTACCTTACTCTTCTCGCCGTCCGCGTCACCGCGAGCCGCAGTCTGTACATGCCAGCCCACCAGCAGGCACAAGGCAATGAAAACGACGGCTGCACACGACGATGTGCATCTGCTCCTACGCAACATGGCGATTCCCCTTTCCACACACGAACACCCATCGAGGATCAACCGCGATCAGCATCCTAGCGTACCACATGTTCCAGAAATCGCGTTTTCAACAGAGACAAAACCACGGGGGGGTCGTCGATCGTCGTATGGTAGATGCCCGCAATCGCGCTTCTGTTCACATTGTCATCCCCGCCGACCGTCGCTGCGCCGACGAAAGGCGACGTTGGATGCGGATTCCGCTGGTACTGGTTGGTGTGAAACTGACTGCCCGGCGGCCGGCGCGACTCGGCAAGCACTGCGGCGATCGCATTGCTCACCGTAACCGGGGCGTCGTTTTGAACTGCATCGATGTACGCCGTAAAGACAAGCTGATGCGGGTCAAGGTTGCCGGCCGTGCGCTGCTGGTCCATCACGTACGCCAAGTCGTACACGGATCCGCCGCCGTGGCTGTAGCCGATCAAGGCCACCTTCGTCTGAAACTGTCGATTCACCGCGTTCTGAACCGCCTTGTACGCCGCACCGCTGGTTGGCCCCAGCCCGAATCCCTCGAGATTGAGGCCGGGGACGGCATCCTCGTCAAACATGCGGACGTCATATCCGTTCCTGTATTGCTCGATCGCGAACTGAAACACGCCGTGGTTGCCGGGAGCGGGGTCGGTAGGAGTCTGGTTCTCGCCGCCCAGGACGATGACGATCGAGCGGAACGGGTAGAACGTCAGCGTATCGGAAAGCGCCACCTTGCCGCTGGTGGCCGGATTACCGGTGGCCGTCCGCGCCTCCAGCGTCAGCTCCGCCGTCGCCCCGGCCGCCGGCGGCACCGCCCATTCGACGAATACCTGTCCGATGGCATTGTTCAGCACGATTTCGGAAACCCCGGGATACAGGAGCGGATTCGTGCGATCGTTCGCACCATACACACGCAGCTTCGTGGTGTCGGCCTTGAGCACCCACTGCACCCCCGCAGCGTTGAATGGCACTGTGTGGACATCCACGCGGATCAGGTCGTCCTCGCCAACGATCGGTTGCGACGTGGGTTCCCACGCATCCGCCGTGCCGTCGTCGTCGTCGTCGTCCAGGTTGACACGGATCCCGACTCCCGGTTTCTCTTCAAGCTCCTCCGGGACCGCGACGCTGTTGATCGGCGGGTTCTGCGGCCGGTAACCCACCAGATTCGCCACTGTCGCATCAGCACATCGCCCGCAGCCGCCACGGACTCCGCTGGCATCCGTGCGTCCAAGGACGGTCAGGCTCCGCAAACGGCGCAGACGCCGGCTGTACCACTCACCACGCCGTCGGCCGTGTCGCCGCATGAACGCTCACCGCCCTTTTGGAACGACGTATACACGAAACGTCTCGCGCAGCGCCTCCTTCCGTACGGCCTCCTCGACAACTTGCCGCGTCTTTTCATCCACCTGAGTCTCCTCGACGATCACTGTATGCAAGCTCGGGTAATATCGGTACTTTATCAGTTCGGCAATCTCGCGCAGCCCCTCCGCGTCGACCTTTGTTCTGGTTAAATCAAGGGTGTCCAGACGCGGCAGACGCACCAACGGCCCTGAGGCTCCGAGTCCTTCATTGCCCACCTCTGTGTCACGCAGACACAGCGTTTCAAGGTTCCACGTCCGTGTCCATGGCGAGTCCTGACTCGGAATTGCCCCCAGCCCCGCGGTGGTGATCGCTGTATGTGATAGATCCAGCGTACGGAGCCTGTTCAGCTTCGTGAGAAACGGAAAGTCCTGATCGGTGATCGTACTTCCCTTGAGACTCAACTCCTCAAGGTCCGGGAAGCACGCCGCCAGCGCCGGATACGCGGTCCGATCGAGCCTCGTATTGTCCAAAACGAGCCGCCTCAGCCGAGGCAGCCCGTGTGCTTGCCACATCCGCTCGCCGGTCACATCGGTTCCGGACAGGTTCAGATACTCCAACGACGGTGCCCCGCTGATGGCCGACCAGATGTCCTCGCCGCAGTCCGTTCCGGCGAGCGAGAGAGACAGAGGGTTGCCTTTCACCAGACGAGCGGCCGCTTCTTCAACGCTGAGTCCGCGAAAACTGCTGGAGTGTATGGAAACCGAGCCGAGAGCGTGAAACGGATGCGCAACCCAGGCAGAGGCCCAATCGATCACCTTGGGGTCGCAGTCCTGAAGGTCATGGATGGTCACGTTAGCAAAGATGGGACGCTTCTCCAGCCGAACTCCTGCTGCGGCGAGTTTCTTTTCTGCTTGTGCCGCCTTTGAACCAAACGGTTCCAACGGATCATCGTCTGCTGCCGCAAGCGGGGCAGCGACCGCCACGATCAGGAACGCCACCCAACAACTGCATGCCACAGGCCCATTGCCATTTCCAAAGAGATCGGACCATCGACACCACGCGTTCATCGCCAATTCCTCCAAACGGGCAGATTCGCTGGATATGTTCGCCTACAATCACGGAATCCTTCAAGAGTTCGAATCCTGAATAACTACAAGGGCCGTGCTCCCTACCTCGCTGATCGTGACTTGTGCATCCGGCGAAGTCTTCGCCGCGTCGACTTCCATGAGCACGAAAAACAGTTCGTCTTGTTCATGCAGACTGTCATAGAACGTCAGCACATTCATCACCGTGGGGAAGGTGTCGTTGGTCACACGCCGCAGACTCTGCTGTGAGTTCTTCGCGATATGGTCGTAGTCTGTGTTTGGGGTGGCGGTGACGGATTTCGTCCACACACGCACATAGACGTCGAGCCCATTCAGCATTGCAGTTCTAATCCCGGACCGCGACCAGATAATTTTCGCCGGCTCGCCTTCCTTTACCTGATAGCCCTGGTGCGGTGCAAACAGATCCACGGTAACGTCGTTGTTGCGGACGTAGCCGGTGGCTCGTGCCGGTCCGTTGAGCTGCGCGTTCTGGATTCCCACGAGCTCAAGGTAGAACGGCTCGTCCTCTTCGACCATTTCGTCAGCGATCGTCTTGACCGCGATCGTCTGGGTCAGGGCCGCGTCCTGGGCTCCGGCCGGAAATACCAGCATGCCGCTCGTTTTCTGATAGTCTTGGGCTTCGCTGGGCTTGGTGCCCGCCACGTGCCTTGCCGCGTTCTTCATGTCGGTTGCATCGAAGGTCGAATAACTCACCTGCACCGGCTGCGGCAGAGCGTTGACGCCCTGGGGAAGCGTGATGGTCACCGAGAACACCACGTCCTTGCCTTCCAGGCTGCCCGGGTACGTTGCCGTGCCGACTTTGTGGGCCGGCTTGTCGCGCCCG
>RFHO01000031.1 GCA_003696385.1 Planctomycetota bacterium
GGTGAAATCATCGCCCGCCCGCTGGTGGTCCACACGTCGCTGACCGCGGCGCAGCGCCGGGAGCGCGTGGCGGAACTGCTGGATCGTGTCGGGCTGCAACCGGACTATGCCGGCCGTTATCCGCACGAGTTCTCCGGCGGCCAGCGGCAGCGGGTGGGCATCGCCCGTGCCCTGGCCCTGAACCCGAAGCTGATCGTGGCCGACGAACCGGTCTCGGCGCTGGACGTCTCCGTGCAGAGCCAGGTCATCAACCTGCTGGAGGACCTGCAGCGGGAATTCGGTCTGACCTACATTTTCGTTGCTCACGATCTGTCGGTCGTCCACCACATCAGCGACCGGATCGCCGTGATGTACCTGGGCCGGATCGTCGAGATCGGCGACGCGGACGCGGTCTATCGCAACCCGATCCATCCGTACGCGCAGGCGCTGCTGTCTGCCGTTCCCCAGCCGGACCCCGAACGCCGCCGCCGCAGCCGAGTGCGGTTGAAGGGCGAAATTCCCTCGCCGCTGAACCGTCCCCGCGGCTGCGCGTTTCATCCCCGCTGTCCGTTGGCTGAACCGGGTTGTGCCGAACACGTTCCCGAACTGCAGCCGGCGCCGGACGGGCGGCTGGTTGCCTGTCCGGTCGCACTGCGCCGGTCACCGGACGGGACGCCGTGATGCTGCGACGCGGTGAGCGTCGGTGCGTTGGCGCCACGGCGGCGCATCCCGATGCGTTACAGCTCACGCAGCGGCGGTCCGGATGCGGCGAAGTGCCGGATCTCAGGATGCCGGGCCATCGGCGATCGGGAACGACGGTGAGGGAAGGAATGCTCCCGGTTCGGGCAGCGGTGGCGGTTCCGGCTGAGCCGGCGGGACGATGCGGACGTCGTCCGACGGCGGTTCGGTGCGTCGCGGCGCGGCATTGCGCGGTTGCTCCGCCGCGGGGGCTTCGGGGAAATCTCGGGCCGCCGGAGCCTGCGGGCCGGCGGGGTCGGGCACCACTGGCACCGTGCCGGGCGGCATGGGAAGGCCTTCGATCACGGGCGGGGGTGGAAAGGTCTCCGGCGGAGATGCTTCGGGAACCGGTTGCAGGACCGTACCGTACGCGCCGACGGCCGGCCCGCCGAAAACGTTCACGCCATGAATGTGCCGGCAATGCGCGCACCGGTGAACCTGGCATCCGGCCAGCAGCAGCGCGATCAACGCGACCGATCGGGTGACGCGGAACATCACGGATTCCTCCCGCTGAGGTCTTCGACGGAAATGACGGCTGGGGGCCGCAGCGGCACGGCGACCCCTCTGCAGGCCGTTCGTTTCGTTGTGTTTGATCGGGCATTTCCGACCGGAACGCTCACGACAGCCGCGATACCGGGGCCGGACAGGGCCAAGTGTCGCCGGTCGCGAACATCCTGCCGTTCCGCACGCCGGTGCCGATGTGCGCGGAGTTGTCGATTGCACCGGCCCTTCGGCTCCGCATCGTGCGATCGACGCGCGGCGTGCGGGCGCGCTTTGTCGGCCGCTTGGCGCCGGCGGATAATTCCCCCAACGTGGAGCCTTGGTCGAAGCGGACTCTTCGTCGCCGGGGTCGCGCGGCCAGCGGCGTCACATCGGCGCGTGAGGGGCTGGAAACGCACTCGCAAGAAAGAAACGACCGAAAGACATGTCACCGGCGCTACAGGAACTTCTGAAGCGGTACGAAGAGCTGGAACGGCAACTGATGGATCCGGCGGTGCTTGCCGATCCGCAACGGCTGGTGGCCGTCCAGCGTGAACACGGCAGTCTGGCGAAGCCCGCGGCGCGGGTGCGGGAATACAACGCACTGCTGGAGAACATCGCGGCGGCCGAGGAGATGCTTGCGGAAGCGGAAGACCAGGAGACGCGGCAGTACGCGCAATCCGAGCTGGCGACGCTGCGCCGAAGGCTCGAGGAGATCACCGAAGAGCTGGAGGAGTACCTGCTTTCCGGGGATTCCCTCACCCGCAGCGGGCTGATCATGGAGATCCGCGCCGGAACCGGCGGTGACGAAGCGGCTCTGTTCGCCCGCGACCTGTTCCAGATGTACCAGAAGTACGTGGACCGCCGCGGGTGGGAATCGGAGATCATCGACCTGCATGCAACGGAACTCGGGGGCATCCGCGAGGTGGTCTTTTCCGTCCGCGGCGAGGGGGCCTATCACGCCCTGCAGTTCGAAAGCGGCGGACATCGCGTGCAACGCGTCCCGGAGACGGAAGCTCAGGGCCGCATCCACACCAGCGCCGCAACCGTCGCCGTGCTTCCGGAAGCCACCGACGTCGAGGTGCACATCGATCCGGAAGACCTGCGGATCGACCGGTTCCACGCCAGCGGTCCCGGCGGGCAGAAAGTCAACAAGACCGAAAGTGCCATCCGCATCACCCACCTGCCCACCGGGATCGTCGTGCAGTGCCAGGACGAAAAGAGCCAGCACAAGAACAAGGCCAAGGCCATGCGGGTGTTACGGAGCCGCATCCTGCAGGCCAAGCAGCGGGAAGCCGAGCAGCAGCGTGCCGACCAGCGACGGACGTTGATCGGTTCCGGAGACCGCAGCGAACGCATCCGCACGTACAACTTCCCGCAGAACCGCGTCACCGATCACCGCATCGGCCTCACCCTGTACAAACTCGATCAGATCATGCAGGGCGACCTGGACGAGTTGATCCGCGAACTGATCCGCTATGACAAGCAGGAGCGTCTCAGACAGGCCGGCTCCACTTCCGGAACCGCTGCGTCCGGCGATGCTTCCTGAGTGTCTCGCCGCGAACGGTCGATGGCGCCGCGCTGCTCGAGCCGCCCCCACACCCTGCACGGCTTCTTGCGTGCGTTTCCCCCGGACGGCGGTCGTCAGCCAGTGTGCGGCCGCTGTGCCTGCCGGAGGTTCTGCCGCTCAATCGGTCACCGGGCGGCCACACTGCTGAAGATCGCCTGGTAGTGACACACGCTACCGGCCAGGACGCTCAGATGCCACAGCGCGTGCAGAAAAGGCCACCGGCGGTCGTTCAACAGGAACCACACGCCGCCGGTGTAGGCCACCGCGCCCGCCAGCACCCACGCCATTTCGGCGGGCGTGAGGACCTGGATCAGCCGAGGAATCGCGCACAGCACGAACCAGGCCGTGGCCAGGTAATACCACACGGAAACGTTCCGCAATCCGGCCACTCGCAGTTTCGCCCAGATCCCGACCAGTGCCATCGCCCACATCCCCGCCAGCACGAGCCACCAGCCGCCCTCCAAGCCATAGACCACGCCGACCGGGGTGTACGACCCGGCGATCAGAAGAAAAATCGCGACCTGGTCGAGAGTCCGGAACGCATGCCGCCACGCGGGCTGCGCGAAGGAGTGAGAGAGGAACGAAAAGACGTATACGGCCACCAGCGACAGGCCATAGACCAGACAGCCCGTCCAGCGCAGGGTGTCGCCCCTGTTTGCGACCGCCCGCATCAGCGCCGCGGCCGCCCACACGCTCCACACCGCGCCGATCAGGTGTGTCACCTGGTTGGCCCGTTCGTCCCAGAACCGCCAGCGTTTCCACACCGGCGATGCACCTCCCCCGCCTTCGGGTCGGACCACCAGCGCGTTGCACACGGCGCCCAGCGGGACTTCCGGGGACGCATCCCTTCTGGTACGTCGTCCCACCAGTTGCGTCATCGATCCCTCCTCGTCGCCGACGACACCCGGATCGGTTTTCCACAGACGACCAACTGCCGGCGGCATCCGCCGCCCGGCGCGGGATTCTGCGACCTTGCCGCCGTCGCGACAAGACGAGTTTCGGTCACCGCAACGGCGGGGACGCACGCCGGTGACGGGGGCGTTCGCCAAATCCTGACGCCGCAGCGGGCCGGCGTGGCCCGCGTCTTGCCGTGGCGGCCCGCACCGACGTTCGGTGGCACCGGATCGGTCTTCCGTCGGGTGACCGCAACGGCTATACCTGCCCGGCCGCGCTGCGCTGAGCGGCGATTCCACCCTACGGCCCGTTGCATCGCAAAACCGCCTGAGCGTGCGATTCGGCAGCGGCACGGCCACGTCCCCGCAGGCCACACCTACCCCGAAGCTGCGGCGTCGCAGCGAAGCGAAGCGCCGGATTGCAGACCGGGCGGCCTTGCGATTGGCGGGCGGAAACGCGTGCCTTCGTGGGAGCCAGCCGAACAGTCCCTCCGCTTGTGTGTGGGAGTCCCGGCCATGACCATCACGCGTCCCCGGTTTCCGTGGCTCTTGTTGATCTGTGCCGCGGTGCTGGCCGCGCTGGGGCTGGCAGCGATCGCGCGGGGCGACGAGCTGGCGGGTGGCGAGTATGCACGCCGGCAGTTCGTGTGGTTGGTGCTGTCGGTGCCGGCGGCCGTTTGCGTGCAGATGGTGCCGTACCGGCGGGTTCAGTACTTCAGCGGATGGCTGTTCCTGGGGTGTCTGGTGCTGCTGGTGGCGGTCTACTTCATGCCGCCGGTCAACGGGGCCCGCCGCTGGATCCCGCTGGGGCCGGTCAAGTTCCAGCCCTCGGAGCCGGCCAAACTGGCGTACGTCTGCGCCTTGGCGGCGTATCTGAGGCATCGCAGTGCGTATCGGCGCCTGGTGGGGTTGCTGATTCCGTTTGCCATCACGCTGATCCCGATCGGCCTGATCCTGAAGGAGCCGGATCTGGGGACGGCGCTGCTGTTCGTTCCGGTGCTGTTCGCGATGCTGTTCGCCGCCGGAGCACGTGTCGGGCACCTGGCTCTGGTGGTGTTCTGCGGTGTCCTGTGCATCCCGTGGTTGTGGCACGCGATGAGCGGTGAGCAGCGGTCGCGGGTGCTGGCCGTGTTGACGCAGCACGACGGAGGACCGGTGCCCCGTGACGATGGATACCAC
>RFHO01000317.1 GCA_003696385.1 Planctomycetota bacterium
CCCCATACCGATCTGCCACAGCAGCCAAGCGCCCCAACCGGCCCCGATCGTCAGCGTCACTAGCAGCGCGGCCGCGATGAACGGACGGTGGACGTGGTCGGCCGCGGGGCCACGCCGATCGATCGGTACGCCGGCGGCGCGCGACAGCTCCTCCAGCAGTCGATCGAGCGGCACGTCGTGGCGCACGGCGAAACGATCGAGTGGCTCCAGGTGCCCGAACGGCTTGCGATCGGGCGGCTCGCCGTACCGAACGAACACGTCGCGCGTGGCGGGAAAGTCGTACGCCACCTGCCGCACGGTCATGTCCGGACGAATGTACGGCTGCGGTGCCCGGACCGCAGCGTCCGTGCGCGTCGTCGCTTCACCTGTCATCGGTCGGGCCTGCCGCGACGTGATTTCAGTCGCTTTTCGAGGAACCGTTTGAGGACCACCGCGCTGTTGTGTTCGGTGTCCGAAGCCGCATACACCAGCGTCACCGGCCCCTGGCGTGTCAGCTCCAGCAGTTGCTCGACCGCCTCACCCCGTTCGGCCAGTTCCGCTTCGTAACGCCGCTGAAACTCCTCCCACTTCGCCGGATCGTGGCCGAACCACTTGCGCAGCGCGGTCGAGGGCGCGATGTCTTTCAACCAGACGTCCACCCGCGCCTTTTCCTTGCTCAGGCCGCGCGGCCACAGCCGCTCGACCAGCACGCGGCAACCGTCGTCCTCGGCCACTGGATCGTAAATCCGCTTCGTTCGCACCGGAAGCAGATTTCGTTTCCTCATCGAGGCTCTCCCATCGGTTCGGTCGCGTCCGCGTCCAGGAAAACTCCGTCCCTGTGTTCGGCCGTGGCCACCGCACCACCGCCGGGAACGACGGCTTTCGCGGTCCTGCACGGGCTACGAATCGCCTGAAGGCTCGGTAGCAGGCACCAAACGACGATCGTACAACCCTCGCCGGCACGAACGGCGTTCACTGGAGCAGACGAAGGCCGTTGAAAATGACCAGCAGAGAAGCACCCATGTCGGCGGCGATGGCACCCCAGAGCGATGCGTAACCGACAAAGGTCAGTGCGACGAACACCCCCTTGACACCCAATGCAAAGCCGATGTTTTCGCGAATGACGCGAAGCGTGCGCCGTGAGTGCTGGACCAACCAGGGCAGCTTGTCCAGTTCGTCGGACATCAGCGCGACATCCGCCGTCTCGATCGCGGCGTCGCTGCCGGCAACACCCATCGCAATCCCCAGCGTGGCGACGGCCAGCGCCGGCGCGTCGTTGATCCCGTCTCCGACCATCGCTGTCGGGCCGAATTGCTGTACCGACTCCTCGACCGCGCGGACTTTCTCTTCCGGCAGCAATTCGGCTTTCACCGTGTCGATTTCCAGTTCGCGCGCGATCACCTCCGCCGTGCCCCGGTTGTCGCCGGTGAGCATCACCAGGTGTTCGATTCCCAACTCCCGCAACTGTCGCAGCGTCTCGCGTGCTTCATCGCGCGGACGGTCGGCCAGCGCGATCAGGCCGCACACGTGACGCTCGTTGCCCACGACGACCACGGTTCGCCCGGATGCTTGAAGTTCTTCCAACCGCTGGTGAATCTCCGGCGTCTCCTGGTCGCGCTCTTCCAGGTAGCGGTGCGAACCGAGCCAGAACTCGCGGCCATCGATCCGGCCGCGGGCACCTTTGCCTGGAAGGATCGAGAAATCGGTCGCGTCCAACGGCGAGATGCCGCGTTCCTCGGCTGCCCGGACGATCGCCTGAGCCAGCGGATGGTTGCTGTGCGATTCCAGACCTGCCGCGCGAGCCAACAGTTCCTCTTCGCTGTGGCCGTCCAGCGGGATCACTTCGACGACGCGCGGCTGCCCCTCGGTGAGCGTTCCCGTTTTGTCGAACGCGATCGCCCGCAGGTGCGCGGGCGCTTCGATGAACTCGCCCCCTTTCACCAGTACGCCGCGACGTGCGGCGGCCGCCAACGCAGCCACAACGCTGACGGGCGTCGAGATGACCAGCGCGCACGGACAGGCAATCACCAGCAACACCAGCGAACGATAGATCCAGTCGAATCAGCTCGCGTGAAAAAGGACCGGCGGGACGACCAGTACGAGAATGGCCAACAACATAACGGCAGGCGTGTAATAGCGCGCAAACCGCTCGACCCATTTCTCCGATGGTGCCTTTCTCGCTTGCGCGTCGCCGACCAGGCGAATGATCCGGGCCAGCGTCGTATCGCCCGCCGGTTTGGTGCACTCGATGACCAGCGCGCCGTCGCCGTTGATCGTGCCGGCAAACACAGTCGAGCCGGGGGATTTTGAGACCGGCACGCTTTCGCCAGTGATCGGCGCCTGGTTAACGTCGCTCGCACCGCGAACGACTCGACCGTCGACCGGAATGCGCTCACCCGGACGGACGACCACTTGCTGGCCGACCTGCACTTGTTGCGCGGGAATCTCTCGTTCCTGACCATCGTCGGTCAAAAGCCGTGCCGTCGGCGGCGCCAGATCCATCAGTGCCGAAATCGCTCGCCGCGCCCGCGACACGCTCCAGGACTCGAGCAGCAAGGATACTGAGAACAGGAAAGCGACCGTGGCCGCTTCGAACCACTCCCCGATCGCCACGGCCCCGGCGACTGCGATACACATCAGCAGGTTCATGTCCGGCCGGAAGCTTTTCGCTGCATACCAGGCTTTCGGAGCGACGACCCACAGTCCGGCCGCGATCCCGACGAGGTAGGCCAACATCGCGGGCCAGGGCGCACTTTCGGCAACACCCATTCCCTCGGAACCGACCGCGGCACCGACTCCGCCGGCCAGAACCGCGTGGAGGACGAAGCCGAGGACGCCGCCGACACCGCTGATGACGGTCAGCACGGTCATGCGTCGCACGCCGCGATGGGTCGTGCGAAGCGCGCACACGCCATCGGCGCAGGCCGCATCCTCTTCCGGTCGCAACTCGGCGCGCATCCCCGTCCGCTTGACGGCGCGGATGATGTCGTCCGGTTCGATCTCCAGGCCTGTGACATCGACCGTCAATTCGGCATTGAGCAAATCAAAGCCGAGTCGCGTCTCGTCGCCGACCAGCGGCAGCAACGCTCGCCGCAGCGCGTTCGTCTCCTCGGCGCAGTCCATGCCCTGGATGCGGAAGGCCCATCGAACAACGCCGATATCGGAATTCATACCTGC
>RFHO01000318.1 GCA_003696385.1 Planctomycetota bacterium
CCGTGAAGGGCTTGCTACGCGCTCCAGCCAGGCGAGGCGAAGCCGACCACTGATCAGTGCCCTGCCATGATCAAGACTTCATCACGCATGCGATTGGGGAGCCGTTCCTGAAAGCCGGGCGCCGTGCGCACTCACGATTTCTCTTTGCCGGTTTCCGGGACGAACGGGAACGTCTCATCCAACGGGGCGGCGGCCAGCTCGACCAGGAATCCGGCGATTCGTTCTACGAGCACCTCCATCAGGCGCCGGCCCTTCTCCGCCGTGGCTTGGCGTGGATCACCTGCGCCGGTGTTCGTGGTCAACAGGTGCCAGGGGCGAGTCAGCGTGACCCAACCGCGCCGAACCGCTTCGAATCGCACCGGGCGTGTGGAGCCGGCGTCGGCCAGCACCGCGCCGGTGTGGGGATCCCGAGCCACCAGATCCGGGAAGAAGGCGAGCGCCAGTGAGGTTTCCATTTCACCAGCGTGGTCGTCGGGATGATCGAAAATCCTGTCCCGTACGTCTGCGATACACCCACGGAACCAGTCACAGAGAAAGATGTGCACCGGTGTCGTGCCATACAACTCCCGCAGAAACGGCTTGAAGTCGTTCCCGCCGTGGCTGTTGAGAACCAGCAACTTGTGGACGCCGTGGTCGGCCAGCGAATCGACCAGGTCGCGCAGGACGGCCAACAGCGTGCTCGGATTCAGATTCATCGACATCGAGCAGCGTCGCTGGTTGGTTTCCGTTCCGTATGGGATGGTGGGCAACAGCACCACGCGGGCGCCGCGCCGAAAGGCCTCTTCACAGGCACGCTGCCCGATCACCTCGGCTTCAAACGTGTCCGTGCCATAGGGGAGGTGAAGGTTGTGTGGCTCGGTGGCTCCGAAGGGAAGCACGGCGACTTCGTAAGGGTGTTCCTTGACGTAGGCGTAATTCGTTTCGGCGAGCACCCAAGGTCGCACGACGTTCGCTCCCACCGCTTTGCAGGGCTGCGACGGCGGACACGGAGACGCTTGGCCGATGCGGCCATTTCGCCTCCGCCGTCTTTTCGGCCACCGTTCGTCAGTCTTCGTCCTTCAACGGAATGAAGTCGTCATCGTCGTCTTCGGGGCGATTGGGCAAGGCATCCGGGGTGTCCTCGGCGGACGAATCGTCATCCGTTGCGACGGCCAACGACGCCGGGTCGGCGTGCTCCGTGTCCTCACACAGCACAGCATCCTCATCCAGCAGCGGCATCACGTCGTCCGACCCGCCATCCGATGCACTGTCCGCAACTGCGGCCACGTCCGCCGGATCGTGCAGATCGCTCGGTTCGGGGTCGGCATCGAATGCTTCATCAGAATCCGGTTCGGGCAGCGGAACGGGGACTTCGAGGCTGACGTTCAGCTCCTTGCGGAACAGCTGGGGCGATCCCGCGGCACGCGTTTCCGCGTCCAGAGAGACCGGCCGCTTGTTCGGCAGCGGTCGCTCCGCACGAAGCTCGAAAACCACGTCGCCGACGGCCAGCTTGTCGCCGAACTTCAACACCGCCTGCTTGGCAATTCGCTGGCCGTTGACCCAAACGCCGTTCATGCTGCCCAGATCGCGCACGACCACCCGATTGTCGACGACGGCGACACAGCAATGTTTGCGCGACACTTTCCGGCTGTCGGTCAGCACCACGTCACACGAAGGGTGCCGCCCGATGACGATGACCGTCTGATTGATGGGGATCGTGAGCCCGTGTGTCAGGCCCACCAGAGTTGCACGCATCTCGCCAACCTTCGCGAGGCAATCGGATCCTTCGTGCCATGCCTGCCCGGAAACCCCTCCGCACTTTCGGACAGGGCTTCTGCCGGCATGCTCCCTGGCCGAAGCCGGCCATCATCGCCTGATCCGGTGACTTTCCGTTTGATGCCGCCGCCTGGACTGCGAAAACCCTCTTGCGCGGCGGGAGCCCCGACGGGCCTGGTGTTCTCACCCGTCGCAAAGCCTCGGTCGCGCTGACCGGCCCATGTATTCGACGCGCGGACGCGCCATTCTGCCCACCCCGCTGCGCATTGGCAATCCACCGCCACGGTCGATACGCGGTGCGGTCCAAGCTAACCGCTGAACACGCCCCGTGCAAACCGTCGCGCGCATCCCAAGCCGGATTCGGCATTCGCGCAAAGCCAAGAAGACGACATGGCGAAGGGCGGACAAGCGCAAGGCTGCGATAACGGGGATGTTTCGGAATCTTTACGGTGGTCTGCTCGGGCACCGATGACCCCGGCCATCCGGCTTCGCACCGCGCGATCGGAAGTTACGCTCTTCACGGCACCTTTCCGAGTGTCCAACGGCACCGCTGCGGCCGTTCAGCAATTCAAGCGCCGCCGGCGCAGAATTCGCAGCACTGCCCGCACATCGTTTCGGCTGCGTTCCGGCGTCCGCCGTTGCCACCCGCATCGGAACCCACCGTCCCTCACGCCTCACCCGGCATCGCGCGCCGCAGTCAAGCCCCCGGAGGGACAGCCGGTGATCGCTGTCGATGCGGCGTGTTCAAACATGGCTGAAGTGGAAGACTCTCGGAGCCATGCCGCGCACCAAAGGCAAATCATCTTCTTCGCATGATTCGACCCAACCGACCCGGTCGCGATCGGTCCTGCCGGATGATCCCCGCGCCGCGCCGGCGGCTGGGACAGGGGCTGCGGCATCGCGCGCCGAACGGGACAGCGATGTGTCGGCGTTGAGTGACACGAAGCTCCAAACGCAGATGTCCGACAGCCAGCAGCTGAGCAAGCTGCGGGCCATCGCACGCAACGTTCCGGTCTTCATTGCCTATATCGATGCGCAATTGCGCATCCGGTACGTCAACAAGCCCGACGAATCGTGGTACGGCCGGTTTCGGCCGCAACTGGTGGGCAAGTCGTTCCCGGAGGTGGTCGGTGAGCGTGCCTTTCAGCAGATCGAGGACTACGTGGCGTTGGCACTCATCGGACGTGAGGTGACCTTCGAAGAGACCGACAACATTCCAGGGGGGATACGCTGTCGGCAGACGACGTTCATCCCGGACTTGGGCAAGGATTCGAAGGTCAGCGGCTTTTTCGCGGTCGTCTGCGACATCACCCAGCAGCGGGTATCCGAGTTGGCCCTGCGGGAGAGCGAAGAACGCTTCCGACAACTGGCCGAGAACATCGACCAGGTCTTCTGGATCACCGATCCCGCGCGTGAACGCACGCTGTACGTGAGCCCCGCGTACCAGCGGATCTGGAAACGCAGCGCCCGCAATCTTTTGGTGGGCGCGACACGGTGGACCGATCACATTCACCCCCAGGATCGTCGGCGGGTCGCTGCCGAAATCCAGCAGGCGATCGCTGCAGAACGTGACTTTACCGTGGAGTACCGCATCCTTCGTCCCGACGAGGAGATTCGGTGGATCCGTGACCGGGGTTTTCCCGTCCGCGACGAAAACGGGCGCGTCTACCGCATCGCCGGAATCGCCGAAGACATCACGGAGCGGCTGCAAGCGTTGGAGTCGCTGCGGGAAAGCGAAGAGCGTTTCCGCCAATTGGCCGAGAACATTCGCGAAGTGTTCTGGATGACCAGCGCCGACGGCGAACGCGTGTTGTACGTCAGCCCGGCCGTGAAGGACATCTGGGGCTTTTCGCCGGCGGAAATCATCCGCCGTCCGCGGCTGTGGTACGAGAGCATTCATTCCGAGGATCGCGACCGCGTTCGTGAATCGTTTTGCCGGGTGACCAAAGAAACCATCGAAGAGGAATACCGGGTCGTTCGGCCCGACGGTTCGATACGCTGGATCCGAGATCGCGGATTCCCGATCACCGATGCGCAGGGACGTGTTTACCGGATCGCCGGGATCGCCGAGGACGTCACCGAACGCAAACGCGCTTTGGACGCTCTGCGCCACTCGGAAGCCCTTTACCAGTCGTTGGTGGAAAACCTGCCGCTGTGCGTACTCCGGACCGATCGCGACGGCCGATTCGTCTTCGCCAACCGTACACTCCGGAAGCTGACGGGACTGCACGCGGAGCGTCTGGACGACAAGACATATTCGGACATCCTTCCCGAGGACTGCGCTGCTGAGCACCGTGACGGCGACGCCCACGTCCTCGCCAGTGGAGGAACTTGGGAAACGACGCACCGAATCCACCGCGATGACGCCACCACCTATCTGCAGGTGCTCAAGGCTCCTGTCCGTGACGCATCCGATCGGATCGTCGGCATCCAGACGCTGTTCTGGGACATCACGCAGCGCAAACAGGCCGAGCACGCGCTCCGCGAAAGCGAACGGAGGTTTCGGCGGTACTTCGAACTGGGCCTGATCGGCATGGCCGTGGCGACCCCGGACGGTCGCTTCCTCGAGGTCAACGACACCTTGTGTCAGATCCTCGGTTATTCGGCCGAAGAATTGACGGATCTGCGCTGGCAGACGCTGATCGTGGCTGAAGACGTACCTCGAGAGCAGCGCGAACACGACCGGGTGTTGGCGGGAGAACGCGACGGCTACTCGGTGAGCATTCGCATGCGCCGCCGCGATGGCCAAATCGTCCATACCAGTCTTTCGGTCAAGTGCCTGCGGCGTGAGGACGGTTCAGTCGACTATCTGCTGGCCCTGCTTCAGGACGTCACCAACGAGAAGCGGGCCGCCGAGGCACTCGCCCGACAAGCTCTCGTCTTCGAGACGATTCATGACGGCGTGATCATTCTCGACCGCGACAGCTGTGTGGTCGACTGGAACCACGCTGCCGAGCAGATACTCGGCTGGTCCCGCGAAGAGACGCTCAAACGGTCCATCGACGAGTTCATGCCGATCCGCCAGACGCTCAGCCCCGGCGTCTTCCGCGAGTGCGGCGGCCCCGACAACGGCAGTGCCACCGCGGATTCCGGGCCGCGGCGCTGGGTAGCCGAGTGCGCGCTGACCCGCAAGGACGGCCGTCGCTGCATCGTACAGATCACCGTTATTCCACTGCGGGATGACGGAAAAGCCTACAATGGCGCGATCGTCGTCTGCCGCGACGTGACGGATGAAAAAGCGGCACAGGAGAAATTGCGTCGCTATCAAAGTCAGCTACGTTCCCTGGCCTCCGAACTGTCGCTTGTAGAAGAGCGGGAACGTCGCCGGCTGGCAGCCGCCCTGCACGATCACGTCGGACAGACGCTGGCATTGACGAAACTGAAGCTGGGCGCACTGGCCGAACGTGCGCGCCCGGCGCGAGGACGAGTTGCGGAATTCATTGAACGACTTCTCGTCCGTATCGGATTGAAAGCACAGGCCTGGACGACTGCCGAACATGAAGCAGCCTTCGGCGAGTTGAAGTCGCTGATCGAGGCGACCATTAAAGACACACGCAGTCTCGTTTTTGAATTGAGCCCGCCGATTCTCTATGAGCTGGGCTTCGAGTCGGCGCTGGTGTGGCTGGCGGAGCGGTTCTCGCATCAGCACGGTCTGAGCTGCCGAGTGATCGACGACGGCAAACCGAAGCCGCTGCAGGACGATCTGAGAATCGTCCTTTTCCAGGCCGTGCGCGAGTTGCTGTTCAACGTTGTGAAACACGCGAAAGCCAACAGGGCCGTCGTCCGCGTCCATCGAGCCGAACGGTTTATCCATGTCGCAGTCGAGGATGATGGCGTCGGTTTTGATCCGGCCGAGGTGGTTGCCGACGCCGAGTCGTCGCGGCTCCATGGTTTCGGACTCTTCAGCATCAAAGAGCGGCTGGATTTTCTGGGAGCCTCAATGCATATCGATTCGGCGCGTGGCTGTGGGACGCGAATCGTGATGGTCGCGCCTTTGAGCGAAGCGGCGGACGAAGACGAAACTCCCGCGCCGCTCGCGGTCGCCCCGCACGTCGTGTCGGCGGAACGGTTGAATCGGCACGAGGTCTATGAATCGGACACGGAGGTGCTCGACGACGGCGGGCGGCAGTGACATGAGCCACGCAAGGAGTGCGACGCCAGCGGAGGACTGAAGGAGATTCGTCAATGACGGCACGGATACTTCTGGCAGACGATCACAAGATTCTTCGGGAGGGACTGCGTGTCTTGCTGGAGTCGCAAAACGGACTACAGATCGTTGGGGAGGCCGATAACGGTCGCATAGCGGTACGGCTCGCCGTCGAGCTGAAGCCGGACGTGGTGATCATGGACGTCGGAATGCCGGAATTGAATGGCATCGACGCGACACGGCAGATTGTACGGGAGTGTCCTCAGACGCGCGTCATCGCACTGTCCATGCATTCGGACGGGCAATTCGTAAGCGGGATGTTGAGAGCAGGTGCATCGGGGTACCTCTTGAAGGATTCGGCCTTTGAGGAACTTCATGACGCCGTGCAGACGGTTCTGGATGGAAAGGTCTACCTCAGTCCGAGCGTTACAGGAACGATCGTCGACGGCTTCGTGCGGGCTCAGCCGGCCCAACCGTGCGACGTCGTTGCATTGACTCCACGGGAGCGTGAGGTGCTGCAGCTGTTGGCGGAGGGAAAGACGACCAAACAGATCGCGCAGCGACTTCGAATCAGCGTCAAAACGATCGAAACGTACCGTCGGCAGATAATGGAGAAGCTGAACGCTCAGAGCGTGGCGGAGTTGACCAAGTTCGCGATCCGGGCGGGCCTGACTTCGCTGGAAGCATGAGCCGGTCGTTTCGGCGGGGGCAACACACAGAACGGTCGAGTGGGCGCCAGGTGGAACCGTGCGGGTTTCCGCGGTGGACGACGATGCCCTACAATCCGGGCTGGGGAACGGATCCAGTAGCGGGAGCCCGAAGGCATGGACCTGGTTGGGCGCGTGGCGCTGGTGACCGGCGGTGGCGTCCGGATCGGCGCGCAACTGTGTCTGGCGCTGGCGGAGGCCGGGTGCGATGTTGTCGTCCATTACGCGCATTCGCGGGACGCAGCGGAGCATACGGTGGGGCGGATCCGTGAGATCGGGCGGACCGCGTGGGCGGTTCACGCCGATTTCAGCCGTGACGGGGCAATCGCGGCGAGCCGGTTGTTTGGCGAGGTGCTGCGACGCGCGCCGAAGGTGGATCTGCTGATCAACAACGCAGCGATCTTCGGGCACGAGACGTTGGTCGGGACGACCGCGGAGGTCTGGCGGCGGTATTGCGCCATCAATCTCGAAGCACCGCTGTTTCTTTGCCGGGCTTTCGCCGAATATGTTGCGACGCATCCGTCGACGGCGAATGTGCACGACAGCGTCGTTGCCAAGATCGTCAACATACTGGATTGGCGGGCGTTGCGGCCGATCAGCGGGGGGACGGCGTACGCTGTCACCAAGGCGGCGTTGGCCGCGCTGACCATTCGCCTGGCGCAGGAACTGGCGCCGCGGATCACAGTCAACGGCATCGCGCCGGGGGCGATTCTTCCTCCGCCGGGCGGCGACGAAGAAGAGCTACGACAACGAGCACACCGTGTCCCGCTGAGGCGTCCCGGAACCCCGCAAGACGTTGCGGATGCGGTGCTGTTCCTGCTGCGTTCGGACTTTGTGACCGGTGAGATCATCCATGTCAGCGGCGGCGAGGGAAACGTGACGGCGTTCCCCGAAACGGATTGATGCCGCCGCGGCATTCGGCGTGTTCCGTACAAGCCAGGCTGCTATGCGGAGCAGGCGGCGCGTTCCCCCTGGTTGCCGGATTCGGTCGGCGCGGTGGGAATGGAGAAGAAGTGCAAGGGAGAGCGGACTCGATGGTCGCAGCACGGCGAATGAAACGGGACGCGTGCGACGGCGGCTCGCCGGTGCATACGGGAACAACCGTGTTCGGGCGCAGGACGACCGGAGCCTTTGGCGCAGTCGCTCGGCAGTTCGGACTGCTGTGCGGCCTGGGTGCGATGATGTCGCAACTTGTCGTCGGGGACGGCGGCTGGGCGACGACAGTCGCGGCACAGGATGACGCAACGGAGGTGTCGTCGAAATCGGCATCGGACGCCCAAGCGGGTGCGAAAGTGCGAATGCGCCCGTCGCAGCCCGTCCGCAGGGATTATTACACACCCGAGACTGCGCGGGCCGTCCGCCGCGGACTCACGTGGCTTTACTCGAGGCAGCAACGTGACGGGAGTTTTTCCATTGCGGGAAAGACGGGGCGGAATGTCGCGGTCGTCTCGCTGGCTGGAATGGCGTGGCTATCGGAGGGTTCGACGCCGCAAGGAGGGCGGTTTGCCCCCGCCGTGCGTCGCGCCACGGAGTACGTGCTGGCCGCCTGCAAACCGAACGGGTACATCAACGTGAAGGACGCGGAGTCACATGGTCCGATGTACGGACATGGATTCGCGACTCTGTTTCTGGCGGAAGTGTACGGCATGACGGAAAGGCAGGACGTACGCGACAAGCTCCAGCGTGCCGTGCGTTTGATCGTCAATTCGCAGAACCGTGAAGGCGGCTGGCGATATCACGCCGAACCCCGCGATGCCGACGTGTCGGTTACCGTATGCCAGATCATGGCATTGCGAGCCGCTCGCAACGCCGGCCTGTATGTGCCGAAACAGACCGTCGACCGTTGCGTCGAATACGTCAAACGCTGCCAGAATGCCGACGGAGGCTTCCGCTACATGCTCAACAGTCGCCCGGAAAGCCGTTTCCCCAGGACGGCGGCGGCGGTAGTCGCGCTCTACAGCAGCGGCGTTTACGACGACGAAGCGATCGCCCGCGCACTGCGGTACATGCTCCGGTTTCGGCCCCCGGGGCGGTTTGCCGGAGCGTTCACCAGCCATCTGTACTACGGGCACTATTATGCCGTCCAGGCAATGTGGCAGGCCGGTGGCTCGTACTGGGATGCGTGGTATCCCAATGTGCGGGACGAACTGCTCGCCCGGCAGTCCGTGGCGGGCTACTGGCGTGATCCGACCGTTTCCAATGAATATGCCACGGCGATGGCCTGCATCGTGCTGCAGATGCCGGAAAGCTATCTGCCGATCTTTCAGCGTTGAGCGAGTTGTGATGAGAACCGGTGAGCGGCAACACGAATCCGGCGTCCCTGCACGCCCTCTGAGACTTTTGATCGGTCTTGTTCTGATCTTCGGGGCCATTGGTTGTCGGCGGATGCATCAGCCAGCCGGACCGCTGGTGAGCGTTTCCGGCATCACCATGGGCGCGGTACCGTTTCAGGTGACGCTGGTTTCGACACGGGAGCACGAAACCGACCCGCAGTACTGGCGCTCGGGCATCCTCGAGCAACTGCAACGGATCGACCGGTTGATGTCTACATATCGCGACGACTCGGAAGTGTCGCGGTTCAACGCCGCGCGGACGACGGACTGGTTTCCGGTCTCACGGGAAACGGCTGAGGTGGTTCAAGTCGCATTGGACGTCAGTCGGCAAACGGATGGAGCCTTCGATGTCACTGTGGGGCCGCTGGTGGAACTGTGGCATTTCGGACGAGACAACGATCACGCGCCGCACGTTCCGTCCGTGAAGAATACGGCGTCATCCGCGGAAGCCGACGGAGTCGTTCGAAAGGCGTTCGAGCCGCCGGATTCCGACGAAATCCTGGCAGCGAAGCGGCACGTGGGGTGGAATCGGCTGCATGTGCGCTTGGACCCGTCGGCGCTCCGCAAGGATGATCCTCAGATTCAGATCAACCTTTCTGCGGTGGCGAAAGGGTACGCCGTGGACCGCGTGGCGGAGTGGCTGCTGGAGAACGGCGTGCGGTCGTTTCTGGTCGAAGTGGGGGGCGAAGTTCGCGCCGGTGGCGGAAAGCCGGATGGATCGCCGTGGGTCGTCGGCATCGAGGCACCGCGTGCGGACCGCCGGGAAGTGTTCCGCCGGGTCCCGTTGCGAGACGGCGCGCTGGCGACTTCGGGCGATTACCGGAAGTTTTTCGAATTCAATGGGCGACGGTTTTCCCACACGATCGATCCGCGTACGGGCATGCCGGTTTCGCCCCGTGTTGCGTCGGTATCGGTCCGACACGACGAGTGCGTATGGGCCGACGCGTATGCGACGGCACTGATGGTGCTGGGCCCCGAAGACGGGCCGGAATTCGCCCGGATGTACGGGCTGACGACGCTTTTCATTCTGCGAAGTGACGGCGGATTCCAGACGATTGCCACCGGAGCGTTCGCCGA
>RFHO01000319.1 GCA_003696385.1 Planctomycetota bacterium
CAGTCGGACACATCTGACCGGGCTCCGCACACCGGTCGTCTGACGGCCGCCCCCGCCGCTGGGGCCGCAGTGGGACATGTCGGCAAGTGGCGTTCGGCGTTCCCGTCCCCGAACCGCGTCGAAGGGCTACGGAAGCGACGCGGGCCCCACCGGCAGCTACACTGAACGGCAATGCCGGCAGACGAACGCTCGAATTCGGGACGAGTGAAGCGTCTGGCCCACGATGCCCTGCCGTGCGGAAAACGACCATGAAACGTCGGCGGATGTACGCAGTACTGCCCACGCTGTTGACGCTTGGCAACGGCGTGTGCGGCTTTGGAAGCCTGACCTTCGCGGCCAAAGTGGGGCCCGAGCCGATCGACGCGGACACGCACATTCTGTTGATGGTGTCGGCGACGCTGATTTTTCTGGGCATGCTGTTCGACATGCTGGACGGCACGGCCGCACGCCTGACACGTCAGACCAGCGACTTTGGAGCCCAACTGGACAGCCTGTGCGACGCCGTCACGTTCGGGGTGGCTCCGGCCTTTCTGATGTTGCAGTTCTGCAGGCGCTTTCACTCGCGGCTGCTGTGGGTCGTCGCGGCATGGTACATGCTCTGCACGCTGCTTCGGCTGGCGCGGTTCAACGTGGAAACCGACGAGGACGACTCGCACGAGTGGTTTCGCGGTCTGCCGTCTCCGGCGGCCGCCGGAACGGTCGCCTCGTTCCCGCTCGCACTGCGGGCGGTCGACGACGTCGTGCAGGCACTGACAGGCACCGATGGTTCCGCCCGCGTGATCTTCGGCCGCGTCATTCCGGATCCGAGTTCGTGGTACCCCACCGTTCTGGAAGTCACACTGCCGTTCGTGACCTTCGCTGTCGCCAGCTTGATGGTGTCACGCTTCCGATATCCGCACGTGTTCAATCAGTGGCTGCGACGGCGGCGCAGTCGCAAAGACATTTTGCAGCTCGTCTTCGCGATCGTGGTGGTGTACATCTTCAAGGAAATCGCGATGCCGCTGCTGCTGCTCGGTTTCGCGCTGAAAACGCCGCTGATGACGGCCTTCCGCCGTTGTACCCGCTCGAAACGCGACGGGCGATCGGCTGGAATGCAGGAGTCCCGGAACGCTTCCGCGGCCGCCCGCGGGCAACCCCCGCCGCAGCAGACGATCGCCGGTCCGTCCGGCTCCACCGCCGGTCCGCGCGATGCGCGTGCCACGACCGGCGATTGACGTCCGAGGTCATGGCGACCTTCGGTCGATCACGTCCGCGGCGGCGTCCGCGGATATCGAGGGCCGGGACGATGCGCGGTCTTCCCGGCCTTTCGGTTCTCTGGCGATCCCGCCGCCGTGCCGGGCGATGCCTCGACCTCCAGTCCGGACTTCGGCCGCTGTGGTTCGTAGACGCAAGGGATGTTCCCACATGATACGACGGCTGTGGAGACGGCTGGCGCGCGGTTTTCCTCTGGCCGGTGTGCTGGGCCTGGCCGCCGCGCTCGCCTTGCTGATCAGCGTCTACAAGTTTCCCTGGTTGCGGACGTTGCCGTCCAACATCCGCATGGCGCTGGCCGTCGTCGCTCTGACCACGGCGATCGCCAGCGGACTGTCGATTCTGCGTGTGTTGTTGTGGCCGCAAGGCGGCACCTGGTATGCGTTGCCGTACCGCGTGCTGTTGCCGCGGGAAGGGATGGTGTATCTGGCGATCATGGTGGTGTTGTTCATTGGCTCGTTGTTGGGCCGGTCGAACACGCTGATGCTGGTGTTCGCGATGATGGCCGGTCCGTTCGTACTGAATGGCTGGATCACCTTCACGATGCTGAAGCGACTGCAGGTCCGCCGGGAGCTTCCGCCGCGGGCGATGGCGGGCAGCGAGTTCAGCGTGGCGGTGACGCTCCAGAACCGTCGCCTCCTTTTCGGCTCATGGCTGATGGCGGTGACGGACAAGGCGACCCACGCCGAGGAATTGCTGTCGCCCCGGGTGATGTTCATCCGCGTGCCGCCGCGGAGTTCCCGAACGGCGTACTACCGGTTGCGTCTGCAGCGGCGGGGCCGGTATCGCCTGGGACCGGTCGAAGTCGGATCGCGGTTCCCGCTGGGGCTCGTCGAACGCAGCGTCGTGCTATCCGTTCCCGGTGAGGTGCTCGTCCATCCGCGTCTGGGCCGGCTCACCCCGCGCTGGTATCGCGTTCCCCTGCTGGCCACCGAATTGCTGGAGCGGCAGCGAACACGTCGAGGCACGTTCGATGACGATTTTCACCACCTGCGGGAATACCGACCGGGCGACAATCCCCGGTCGATCCACTGGCGGACCTCCGCACGCCGCAACGAACTGATGGTTCGGGAGTATCACCAGAGCCGCGACAGAGACCTGCTGTTGGCGTTGGATCTGTACATTCCCCCGCGGCGCACCGCCGGCGACACCGAGCGTGTGGAACTGGCTCTGGAATTCGCCGCCACGGTGGCCATCGACTATCTCCGCCGCTCCTTCGACGGCATCCTGACGCTGGCGGTCAGCGGCCCCGAAACCGACGTGTGGGAATGCGAAAACGCTCCCCCGGCCATCGATGCGCTGCTGGACCGTTTCGCCCTGTTGGAGGCAAGTTCGCATTCCTCGCCGACCTCCCTTCTGCAAGCCGTCCGCGATCGACTCACCGCGCACCAGCGCCGCGTTCTGATCACTACACGACTGGAAGTTCCCACCGCGCCGTTCACAGACGACGCTCTGCTGGCCGGCTTCGAAATCCTCCGCGCCCTCCCCGAAGAACTGGCTCCGCTTTTCGTACCCTTGCGTGACGAGCCGGCCTAGCGATTGTGGCTGCCGCGCGAAGCTCTGGGACCATGGACGCATCGCCCACACATTGGGGGCCCCGAATGAATAAAACCACGCTCGCCATCCTCTGGCATCAGCACCAGCCGTATTATCCCGACGACCTTACGGGTGAGACGCTGATGCCGTGGGTCCGGCTGCACGCCGCCAAGGACTACTACGGCATGGCTCTGCACCTGCTGGAAGTGCCCGAGTTCCGCTGCACGATCAATCTCGTCCCCAGTCTGGTCCGTCAACTGTTGGCCTGCTCCGAGGGGCGCGTCCGCGATCGGCACCTGGAGATCTCCCGCAAGCCGGCCGACGGACTGACCGAAGAGGAAGCCCTGTACCTGCTCGATCAGTTCTTCATGGCCAATCCGGAAACGATGATCCGGCCGTTTCCGCGGTACATGGAGCTTTATCAGCAGCGCCGACCGCAGCGGGATACGGCGCGCACCGCATTGCCGCGGTTCAGCACCCGCGATCTCCGCGACCTGCAGGTATGGCACAACCTGGTCTGGATCCATCCGCTGGCTTTCGAACGCGATGCCGAACTGGCCGAATTCCGCCGACAAGCACAGGACTGGACAGAGGAGGAGAAATCGTGGCTGCTCGACAAACAGTTGAGCATCGTTCGTGAGGTGCTGCCGCTTCACCGTCAGCTCGCCGATTCCGGCCAGGTCGAGCTGACGACCACGCCGTTTTACCACCCCATCATGCCGTTGCTCTGGGACAAGCGATTGGCGCGGCAGGCCATGCCCGGCTGCGCTCTGCCCCGGCACGTGGAAGGCTACCCCGAAGATCTGCACGAGCACCTGCGCCGCGCCGTGGCGCTACACACCGAGCAGTTCGGACGGCCTCCCGTCGGACTTTGGCCTTCGGAAGGCTCCGTCTGCGAAGAGATCCTGCCGCTGATCGCCGAACATGGTTTCCGCTGGCTGGCGACCGACGAGGAGATCCTCGCCTGCTCCCTCGGAGGCGCGGTCGGCCGCGGTGAGCGAGGCGACGTCCGCAGTCCCGAACTGCTGTACCAACCCTGGCGGTGCGGCGAAGACGGCCTGTTGCAGATCGTCTTTCGCGACCACGCCCTGAGCGATCTGATCGGCTTTCAATACCAGCGAATGAATCCGCAGGCGGCAGCCGCCGATCTGCTGGAACGCGTCCGTGCCATCGGCCAGGCCGTCGTCGCCCGGCGAGCGACGCCGCCCGCACTCGTCTCGATCATCCTGGACGGAGAAAACTGCTGGGAGTACTACCCCGACGGCGGCGTTACGTTCCTCCGCACACTCTACCGCCGAGCCGTTTCCTCCGAGCACCTTCGCCCCATGACCATCAGCGAGCACCTTGAACAGTTTCCCGCCACCGACCGCATCGAACGCCTGTTCGCCGGAAGCTGGATCGCTCACAACTTTGCCATCTGGATCGGCCACGAAGAAGACAACACCGCCTGGGACCTGCTCCACGACACGCGGCAGCGGCTGATCCACGAGCAACACCGCGGAGGACACGACCCCGAGGCCCTCCAGCGCGCCTGGAACGAAATCTATATCGCCGAAGGCAGCGACTGGTTCTGGTGGTACGGCGACGACCACAACTCTGCTCAGGATGAGCTGTTCGACTGGCTGTTCCGCAAGCACCTTCAGAACGTCTACCATTTGCTCGGCCTGCGCGTGCCCGGGGCACTCCTGCAGCCGATCAGTCGTGCCGCCCAGCGCCGGCGGTGGACGCAACCTTCTGCATTTCTGAACGTCCGGCTGGACGGCTACGTCAGCTTTTTCGAATGGCTGGGAGCCGGGCACTATGCGGTCGTCAGCGAGCGGGGGACGATGACCCAGGTCACCGGCGGGCGCGTCAAGGAGCTGTTTTTCGGGTTCGACGACGAGCACCTGCTGCTCAGGCTCGACACACCCATCAACGCCGCCGAGGACCTCGCCGACACCGAAATCCACGTGATCTTCCTGCAGCCGCGCGAACGAACCGTCGTGTTTCGACCACGTGACGGCTCGTACCACGCCCAGGCGGTCGCGCCGGCGAGCGGCACTTCGCGGCACTCCGCGCCGCCCGACGAACGCTCCTCGAACCATCCCGGCCCCACCGCCGCCACCCGCCTCGCCACCGCAACGCCGCCGGCTCCTGCAACCACGGCGGCCACGGTCACGACGAGCGCGAGGACCGCGGCCGCCATCGCCGTGGCCGCCGTGGCCGAAATCGCCATTCCGCTGGCCGAACTCGCCGGCCAACCCGGCGAACCGCTCCGCTTCTACCTCGAACTGCACCCGGCCGGCGGCGCCCCGGAACGCGTTCCCCAGGAAAGCGTGCTCGAAACCCGCATTCCCGACCGGCATTCGCAACTCATAGAGTGGATCGTCTGAGGCTCCATCGTGCTGCCCGCGCCTACGTCGCCGATCCGAAGGTCGACGTATGCCCGTGGAGTGGATCGTCTGACCGTCCGCAGCCCGGCCCGGTGCAATCGTTCGTTCGCCGCAACCGCTCGTCCTGGCCCAGCTCCCCAATGCTACCCAGTCCGCCAGGTTGACATTTCCGGAAATCTCTTCCCGCGTCGCCGAATCCGCTCAACCCGAACG
>RFHO01000320.1 GCA_003696385.1 Planctomycetota bacterium
TGGCGAACGGGCGGGGTAACGACCGGGGCGGCGGCACGGTGAAACAAAACGCAACCGGAAAACGTCCACGGGATCGTTCCCGGTGTGGCTTAGTACGTGAGCAACGAGATGGCTCCCAGTAGCATCACAACCTTGGCTCAGCAATCGTCGGAAATGGTCATCCGCGCGGTCGAGTATTCCTGGCCGCGGACGGGCACCGACTGGCTGCTCTACGGAGGCGCGTTTGCGATCGCGCTGATCCTTACGGTGTGGTTGTATCGGCGCGATACGCGGGCGGTGCATCCGGTGTGGGCGGTCTGGCTGACGGCGTTGCGGTTGGGTGTGCTGGTCGGGCTGATCGTGATCGCGATCAATCCGCAGGAACGCACTCAGAAGTCGGCGTTTCGTCCGTCGCGGGTTGCCGTCCTCGTCGACCGTTCGCTGTCGATGCAGTTTCCGGCCACCGACTCCGACGGCTCGGCGGGGGACGTGCCCACGCGTGCGGAGATGGTCCGCGACCTGCTGGTGAAATCGGATCTGCTCTCCCGGCTGCAGGCGGACCATCAGGTCAGTCTGTTTGCGTTCGATGCCGCGGTGTCGGACGCTCCGATGGCCGTACTGCCGTCGCGCGATCCGCGGAATCCGTCGCAATCCGGTGCGGGGCCGGTGGGGACCGAATCGGCCGCCGGAGCAGAGCAAGCGGCCAAAGTCGGCGGGGAATCCGGTTCGGCGCAGGCCGGTGGCGGGCAGCCCGTCGAAACTCTGGCGGACGCGGATATCGACGCGTGGGTGCGCCCGGTAGGACTGGAGACGCGGTTGGGCGAGTCGCTTCTGGAAGTTCTTCGGCGTCTGGGCGGAAAGACATTCTCGGGCGTGGTGGTGATCAGCGACGGGGCATCCAATGCAGGTGTGGATCCGGCAGCGGCCGCCCAGGCGGCACGGGCCGCGCGGGTGCGCATTTGCACGGTAGGCGTGGGCAGCACGGCTCCGCCGAAGAACGTGCGGATTGTGAGCATCCAGTCTCCCACGGATGTATACCTGCGCGACCCGTTCGAACTGTCGGCCTTCATACAGGCGCAGGGGGTCGAGGGCCGCACGGTGGAGGTCGAATTACTGAGCCGTCCCAAGGGAGAGACCGCCGAGCCGGCCTTGATCGAAAAACGGGTCGTACGCCTGCCGGAAAACGGTGTTCCGTTGGAAGTGCGTTTCGAGCAGCAGCCCGAGTCGCCCGGGACGTTCGAGTTCGTCGTCCGCGTGCGTTCACCGGCCGGCGTGCGCGAATTGAGTCTGGACGACAATCGGCGGACGCGCACCATCCGTGTCACCGACCGAAAGACGCGCGTGCTGTTGCTGGCCGGTGGTCCGATGCGGGAGTACCGTTTCGCCCGCAACATTCTGTACCGGCATCCGTCGATTGAAACCCACGTGTGGCTGCAATCTGCACCGGCGGGGCAGCCGATCAGTCAGGAGTGCGACAAGTTGCTGGCGGCCTTTCCCGGGTCGCGGGAAGACCTGTTTCAATACGACTGCGTAGTGTGCTTCGATGTGGACTGGCGGCTGTTGACGACCGAGCAGACCAGATTGCTGGCGGAGTGGGTCTTTTCGCACGCGGGCGGTGTGATCCTGTTCGCGGGGGACGTCTTCACACCGCAACTGGCCAGTGCGTCGGACGAACGCAAGGAATTGCAGCAACTGTACCCGGTGGTGTTGAACACGGTTCTGTTCGACCTGGAGTCGCCGCCGGAAAGCCGCACTCCGTGGCCACCGGAATTCACGCCGGCGGGGCGCGAAGCCGGCTTCCTGCAACTGGATGACGATCCACTGACCTCGCAGAAGTTGTGGGCGGAATTCGGCGGCTTCTACCGGTGCTATCCGACTGCGGGAACCAAGGCCGGGGCGACCGTCTATGCCCTGTTTCCGGATCCGCGAGCGGCCACGCCTCCGGTGCTGGCGGCTTCGCAGTTCTACGGCTCCGGCCGCGTTCTGTATTTCGGCACGGCGGAGTTCTGGCGACTGCGGGCGTTGGACGAGGCATACCACGAACGGTTCTGGACGAATGTCGTGCGGGAAGCGGCGCAGGGACGGTTGACGCGCGGCAGCACGCGCGGAACGCTCTTCCTGGAACGGCAACAGTACTACCTCGGGCAGACGGTCCGCGTCCGCGCCCAGTTGCTCGACGCCCGGTACCAGGGGCTGCAGCAGCCGACCGTGCCGATGGACGTATTCGGCCCCGACGGTCGTCCGATCCTGCCGCCTCCGGTGCTGCGGTTCGAGAAGACACGCCCCGGACAATATGTGGGCGATTTCCGGGCCGGACGCGCCGGCTCGTACCGGATCCAGGTTCGCATCCCGGACACCGACGAAGTGATCGAACAAACCGTCGACGTGTTGCTTCCGAACCTGGAAGCCGAGCAGCCTCGGCAGAACGCGCAGTTGCTGCGGATGCTGGCTGCGGAAACCGGCGGAGTGTATGCAACGCCGCAGGAGGCGGCGACGCTGATTCCGCCGCGGCTGCCCAACCTTGGACAGATGTTCACAATCGACGAGCGGTTGCGGACATTGTGGGATCGCTCGTGGGTGCTGGGGCTGCTGGTGGGGTTGCTGTCCGCCGAATGGCTGACGCGGAAACTGCTCAAGCTGGCGTGACGTTGCGCGTCGGTGGGCGTCCACGTCGCCGGGCTGCTGGAGCGTTTTTCCGCAGGTGTAGGGGCAGGTCCGGCTTTTGCGGCTCGGGCGGTCGGCGGTCGAAAGCCGTCGTAACGGACATGCGCCCCGGTTCTGGAAGCTCGCCGGGTTTGCACGCGGGCAGGGAGCGGTCGTGATGCAGGCGGAATCTTCAGAGCCGCTCGAATCGAGCGAGAATGCCGGTGGTGTCTCCCGTGTCGGTCGGCCGGAACAACGCTCTGGTGGAGAGACGACGGAGTCACCTCGATCCGCGGACCGCCGTCAGTTGCTCGGCCCGGCGGCCTCCGGGGGAGGTGAAAGCCCGGCAGGCGGACCGATCGAAGGTGTGGTGCGGTATCCCTTTCAGAAGACGCTCGGTGGTCGCCAATTCTGGGCCGACGTGTACTTTTTCCGCGACTGGCGGATCCAGCAGAACGTGCTCACCAAACACTACCGGCTGCTCGATGGCGACGATTACCGGCACGCCTGGGGGTCATTCGAAGAGTGCAAGCGGAAGCTGGAGGAGATCCGCCGCAAGCTGCGTTTGCCGCCGATGCGGGGTCCCGGCGTGATTCTGATTCACGGCATCCTGCGGTCTTCGAAATCGATGCGACCGCTCCGCGCTGCGCTGGAGAAGGAAGGCTACCTGACCTTTCCGTTCGACTATCCCAGTTCGCAACTGACGATCGAAGAGGCTGCCGAATACCTGCACCGAGCGATCCAATCGCTCGACGGTGTTTCCCCGATCCACTTCGTGGTGCACAGCATGGGCGGGCTGGTCCTGCGCGCATACCTCATGAAACACCGCGATCGCCGGATCGGGCGGATCGTGATGCTCGGCGTGCCGAACCGGGGCGCCGTGCTCGCCGACAAGCTCAAGGGGTTGGCTTTGTACCGCGCGCTGTTCGGTCCCGCCGGAGTGCAGCTTGCCGGTGGAAAGACCGGATTGATTGCGAAACTGCCGATTCCGGACGTTCCTTTCGGAATCATTGCCGGTGCGCGTGGTACTGCGAACGGTTACAACCCGCTCGTCCCGGGCGACGACGACGGCACGGTGAGTGTGGAATCGACCAAGCTGCCGGGAGCGGCCGACTTCGCCACCGTCAAGTGCCTGCATTCGTTTCTGATGAGCAACCCGACGGTCATCGAGTACGTGCTGCGGTTCCTGAAGGAAGGCCGATTTCGGCCGGATCCGCAGGACGTCCATCCGATCCCACGTTCGAAGGCGGAAGGCGGGAGCACTGCACCCTCGTCTGCATCCGCGGCGAGCGACTGACCAGGGTGCGGGATGGCAGGACGCGGGATCGAATTTCGGGCACCCGTGGTTGCGGCGACCGGCCCGTGGGGCGTGTTCCACGTGGAACATCGGCGATGATCGTCAGCCCGGTGTGCGACGTCGAGCCGCATGTTGGAGCCGCTGTGTTTCACGTGAAACGTTTCGGGGCCGGAGGGAGCACTCCGTTTCGGTCGGGGCCGAGGCGGACAGGGCGCCACGAGCCGCGATCGGGCCGGACGACGCCGTCCAGGCGGAGCGGGCCGGCTGCGGTGCCGCGAGGCGTGTTTCACGTGAAACCCGTGGGGCGATTGCGTGCGGCCGCCGGTCAGCGGGAGGCGGCCGACCCGCGCGCAAGCGATCGTGCGTTCCGCCGTGAAATCTGTGGCGTCATCTCGCTGGTCACTCGGGACGGACGCGCCACACGCGCAGTACGTGTCGCCGCTGCCGATCCGCGCGATCCGGCGGCGCGTCGTCGAGCACGACCACGTCGCTGGCCTGGTGAGGGAA
>RFHO01000321.1 GCA_003696385.1 Planctomycetota bacterium
GTCACTGCTGTCGGCGACCGGTTCGTGGCGACGGTGTGCCAGACGCCGAAGCATATCGGTCGCTCTGCGGTGTGCCGGCTGCCGTCGGTTTGCGGCGACGTAATACCGCATGTGACCCCGTCGCGCAGGCGAAAATGTGCGCCTATGCCCGCCGACACGACAAAGGTGCGCGGCCGGCGTCCCGAGCAGGGCGGTGGCGAAGTCTTTCGGCGGGGTTCAGTGCGAACCCGAATCCGCCGGCGGAACGACCCAGACTTTCACTTCGCTGGTGATGTCCTCTTCGAGTTGCAGCTTGATGGTGTACTTGCCGAGGACCTTGAGCGGACCTTCGAGGCAGATGTGCTCGGGCTGGATCTCGAAACCGGCGGCCTGCAGGGCCTTGGCGATGTCTGCCGCACCGATGCTGCCGTACAGATGTCCCTCGGGCGTCGCATTGGCTTCCAACGTGACGCTGTAGTCTGCCACCCGCTTGGCCAGTTCGCGCAGCCGCTGCAGCCGCTGGCGGCGCAGCTCTTCGAGCTTCTGGCGATGCAGTTCGACCATCCGCTTGTTGTGTTCGGTGGCGACGGTCGCCAGCCCCTGCGGAATCAGGTAGTTGCGTGCATACCCGGGACGCACGCGGACGATGTCGCCGTGTTTGCCGAGGTGCGGCACGTCACTGGTCAGCAGCAATTCGACAGTCGTCCGCCGAGTTCCTGTGACGCCCACGGGTTTTCTTTTCAGTTTGCGCGGCATCGTGTCACCCTTGGTTGTGCAACCCGTCCGTTCGGGCCATCGGTTCTTTGCCCAATTCGGAACGAATCGGTACCGTCGTGTTCGATTTTCGTATTCGGTGGGGATTCACAAGGAAACCGCAACTTCCCCTCGTGCACCGGCGGGCACGCGCGTTTCCCCGGCACCCCGTCCACGAGCTGGTCAGAACGGGATGTCGTCGTCCGCCGGGCCGCTGTCCTGTGGCGGCGTTTGCGGCGCGTCGGCATAGAAGTCATCCGCAGGCGACGATGGCGGTCGCTGTTGCTGCGGCCGCCCCCCACCGCCGGCGTCCGCCCGGCTGCCGAGCATCACCATGTTCTCTGCCACGACACGCAGGCGGCTGCGCTTCTGGCCGGTCTGACGGTCTTCCCACTGATCCATCTGCAGACGACCTTCGATCAGTACCTGCCGTCCCTTGGCCAAGTACTCGCCGGCCACTTCCGCTTGTCGTCCCCAGACGGTGACGTCGACAAACGTCGTCTCCTCCCGACGTTCGTTGGTCTGGCGGTCGGTCCAGGAGCGGTTGACCGCGATCCCCAAGTCGGTCACCGCGGTACCACTGGGCGTGTAGCGGACTTCGGGGTCCCGCGTCAGATTCCCGACCAGGATCACACGATTGTAACTGGCCATGGTGGGACTCCCTTCATCCGCGTCGCCTCGCCGCTCGCCGGTTTTTCCTTCCGGTGCACCGTCGCGATGCCGCAACGGTTGCCGGAGACAACGACGACCACGCGCTCACTGGGCTTCGACCGGTTCCTGAGTTTCTTCTTTGGGGCTGGCTTCGGCACGTGCTTCGGTCGCTGCCGACGTTTCCGGCTGCTTGGGTTCGTCCTTGTGGACCTTGCCCTGCAGCGCGTCCACCATCAATTGGAACAGCTGGGGCGGGTGCTTCAACAGCAGGTGCCGCAGGATCAGATCATTCAGCTTGCACAACCGGCGAAACTCCGTCACGCCACTGGCGTCCATCTTGAAGTACACCAGGTAATGCAGGCCCTTGCGATGTCCTTCGACCGGGTACGCCAGCTTGCCATCCTGCCACGGCCGGTGCGCGACGACCTCCGCCTTGGCTCGCTCGAACAGCTTCATCAGCTGCTTGGTGGCCTTGTTGGGATTGGCGGCAAAGCGTCCGCTGTCGAGGATGAACATGCACTCATAGTGGTTGATAGCCAACGCGTGATCCCTCCGCACCTTGCTCAGCAAACGGTCCGCTTGCCGCGGACCGAAACGGATGCCGACCGGTCGGTGGCCCGTCCGCAACACCGAATCCCGTCAGGACGGCCGCCGTTACCACGAACCATGTCGCGAGCCCGAAACATTAGCGACTGCGGCCGGATTTTCAACCGGATGCCGCGCCCTGCGGTCTCCGCCTCTGCCGCATCGCGTTCCGGAGCCTTTTCCGCAGGTCCGTGTTCGGCTCGGCCGCCGGGAGTGCCGCAGAGATCCGATGCGCAGCGGCTCCGGCAGTGCGAGCGCACAGCGGCACGCCATGGTCAGCACGTCGATGCGGCGTGTGCGTCGTCCGCAGTCGGCTGGCCGGTCGGTGATGACTCGTCCCGGCCCGGCGATTCCCGGTCGGCCGGCGACTCCTGGGCTTCGGAACTCGGCATCCCGCACAGCCCACAGATTCCGGCGTGGTTTTCATCGCCGGCGGACAGCCCGCCGCAACTGCCGCGCAAGCAACGGCCGCCCAACAAGCGGCCGCTGGCCAGGCCCAGGATCGCCAGGCCGAACACTGCAGTTGCGATCACGAAAACGATCCACATCGGTCCGTTTGCACTCCGATTTCGCTCTCTCGGACGTGACGCCGCCCGCGTGCCTGGCCGCGATTCAGCGGCCCCCGCAGGTTCGGTGTGCACCGCAAAACCGTGGCGGAGGGCCGGCACGTCGCACGCATCGGCGGTTCGACGCCACCAAACGCCGCCATCTGCACCGGTGGGTGCCCCGGACTTCGGGGCCGGACACCCTCCCGCGTAGAGCAAGGCGGGGGGCCGGCGTTCGACCCACGGTCATCATTTCGTTTCGCGGTTGGAAAAGCAAACGCGGCGGCCGGCCGGAGCCGATGAGTGGGGTCGGCGTTTCGGAGCCGGCAGTTCAAGTGCCGAGCGGCGGGGGTTCAACGTTCGAACAACGGAAGGACCATCATGCCGCGCACGAGCCGTCGCCCACGGTCTTCGTGGTAGCGGATGCGCACGGGATCACCGCGACGAAGTTGCTCGATGGTGATGCGACGACGGTTGCGGATGAGCATCGCGTCGTCGGGCACTTGAAGTTCGATCTTCGTCCCGTCCCGGGTTTGCACCGTGATCCGTCGCTTTTCCGCATCCACTTCGGCCAACCGGCCGCTGAGCGGTCGGAAACGGGCCAAGGCGGGGCGCGGTGGCCGAAATCCCGGTGGGGCCGGCCGGGTTCCGGGGCCGCCGCGGGCAGGACCGCTTCCGCGACCGCCGCGTGCTCGTCCGGCGTCCCGATCGGCTTCGAAGAACACGCGGTACTCCTGCGAGACCGGCAGGCACCAGCCTTGTTCGTCGTTGCAGGCGAAATAGGCCACTTTGACCCGCAGGGACGCGTCCCGATTGCCTTGCGACCGATCGACCCGGACCAGGAACTCGCGGGGATCAATGTCCGCCGGCTCGTCGACCTCAGGGCCTTTCAAAACGTTCGGTTCGACACGCGGATCGGGCTGGTCGTCTTCGGTGACGAACCGCACGACGATCGGCCGCGCCTTGTTGTTCCAATGCACGTGGTACAGCGGATCGAGGTGGAATCCGACGTACAGCGTCCCCGAGCCCTCACGGAGCAGAGCCTGATCGGCCTCCGCCCTCAACTTGACGTAAAACGGCAGCTTCTTTTCTCCGGCGATCGGCTGTTGCTTCAGCGGCACGAGGTTGGCCGGCCGTCGGATCCGCGGAACGATGCCTTTGGGAGCGGCCTGCGGGGGAGGCGCCGTCGGCAGGTCGAGGTCCTCGACGCGCGTGATGCGCTCGACGGGACCGACCAGCCGCTCCAGGTCCGCCCGCAGTTGCCGCGGGTCGCTCCACGCGCGACGCACGACGATCCGCCCGTCCGGACCGATGATGAACTCCGAGTTGGGGGCATCGCCGAACGCGTGCTTGATCTGGTTGTCCATCGAATCGCAGATCCACTCGATCTGCGTGCCCAATGTGCGCTTGGCCTCGCGAATGTGCATCAGCCGCTCTTGCAGCGTGAAGGGCTGCACGTATCCGTTCAGCTCCGGATGTGCAAGAGCTTTGTAAACGTAGAGGAACTGAACGCCCTTGGGGGCATAGTCGCGGTAAACCGTCTCCAAACTGGGGACGTTTCTGAGGAAAGGCGGTCACGTCAGACAGCCGAAGACGAGCACCGTGTATTGGCCCTTCAGATCCCGCATCGAGAACGGTTTGCCGTCCGCCGTGTAGCCCTTTACGTCCGGGACCAACGCTCCCACCGCCGGTGCGGACCGTTCGAAGCTGCGGACCACGGACATCCGGCCGGCGTCGCCCTGCTTTGGGGCCGCACCCGGTCGCTGCTGTGCAAACGAGGACGTGCTGACCAGGCACGGCAAAACCAGCAGCACGACGGCGGATCGATAGATGCTCTTCATTTCGGAAGTCCTCCAGGTTCTGCAAATGTCGCCGAGACGTTCCCGGCCAATGTGGGCAACACGCATCGGCGGCGCAAACGGACGAGGCCCGTGGTTTTATCGTGCCACCGGCCGGCCGTGCAGGGGGACGCGGTCGTGGCCGCTCGCCGGCTCCGGCGGCCGCCGCTCGGAGACATCTCCGCGCGGCGCGGTCGCCCCGACCAACTTAACACATCCGGCGGCTCGAAGTGTCGTGATCGAACGCCAAGACCGGCCGTTTCCCGGAACTCCCTGCGCGGAACTCCGGGCAACCGGCGCGTACCGTTTTCCGGACTCGGCCCGCACCGCGCTCGACGCAGTCCAACGCGCGAGGCCGGTTCACACCAGCTCCGTTTCGACCGGCAGAATGAGCATGCGCCCGGACGAGGAGACGCTGTCAGCGCGGCAACGGGGTATCAAGCCCGGCGACCGATGATGCCGCGGCGCCGCCGCCGCTGAGGGCCGGCGCACCAGCCGACCTCCGCACGACTGCGCGACCACGGCTGGAGCCGCGGCCATCGGCCCATTGAGTGGGGCGGTCACTGCGCCGACGACGATTGCTCAC
>RFHO01000322.1 GCA_003696385.1 Planctomycetota bacterium
CGCACGAGGGCACCGGGCGTCTGTTGCGTATTTCGGACGCGTCGTTCGACGCTCCGTGCGAAGGATCGCCGAACGATTCGTCGGTCGGGGCGGCGCGGCCGTCCCGACAGGACGCGGATGCGGTCGGAGCGTGTCGAACCGGAGGTCCGCAAGAGCGTGACGCTGCGTGCGGCCGGGGTGACATGTCAAGTGCGGAACACGCGTCGGAGGAAAAGTGCTCTGATGGTTCCGGCCCGACGAAGCCACAGGAACGGCTGTGTCACGTCGGCTGGTACCGGATCGATGAAGCGATCGGCCGCGGCGGGATGGGCTGTGTGTTTCGGGCGCGCGACGAAACGCTCAACCGAGAGGTGGCGATCAAGGTCGTGGAGCGGGCGCGGGGGCCGGAGACGCCGGAGGCCCGGCGGTTCTTGAACGAGGCCCTGATCACGGCCCAGTTGGAACATCCGGGGATTCCGGCCGTCCACGGATTGGGGATCGATTCGCAGGGACGCCCGTTTCTGGCGATGAAGCTGGTTGCGGGGCGTACTCTGGCCGAACTGCTGCGGGAACGTACCGATGTGGGTGCCCAACGCGGGCGATTCGTGGCGATCTTCGAACAGATCTGCCATGCCGTCGGATACGCCCACGACCACGGCGTGATCCACCGCGATCTGAAGCCGTCGAACGTGATGGTCGGCGCGCATGGCGAGGTCCAGGTCATGGACTGGGGGCTGGCCAAAGTGGTCGGCACCGTCGGGCAGTTGTCCTCGGAAGAGGGTGAGAGCGGATCGTCGTCGGACGTCGAACTGGAAACGGCGGAAACGGTGGATCTGCGTTCGCGCGTGGTGTCCGACACGCCGGCGGCCGTGGATTCCGCGACACGCACGGGCGTCGTGCTGGGCACTCCCCGGTACATGTCTCCGGAACAGGCTGCGGGCGAAGTGCGAACGCTCGATCCACGGTGCGACGTTTTCGGCTTGGGCGCGATCCTGTGCGAGATTCTCACGGGCAAGCCTCCATACACCGGTGGTGACCCGCGTTCGGTGCTACTGAAGGCGGTTCGCGGCGACCTGCAGGATGCCTTGGCACGGCTGGAGAAATGCGGAGCCGAGCCGGAGTGGGTCGCGCTGTGCCGGCGCTGTTTGGCCTTCCGGCGGGAAGACCGACCAGAGAACGGACGTGCCGTGGCGGAAGAAGCGGCCCGGATTCGTCAGCAGGCCGAGGATCGGGCGCGGGCGGCGGAGATGGAGCGGCTTCGGCTGACGGTGCGTCAGGCCGAACAGCGCAAGCGGCGGAAACTGCTGACCGCGGCGACAGTGGTGGTTTTGCTGGTGCTGACCGCTGGCGTGGTCGGCACGTCGTTGGGATTGATTCGGGCGGAACAGGCGGCTCGGAAGGCCCTGGCGGCGCAGCAACGCGCGGAAGCGGAACGCGATGCCAAAGCGCGGGCGTTGCAGGCGGAACAGGAAGCACGGGCCCAGGAGCAGGCCGCGCGCGAGCGGGCCCAAGCCGCTCTGCGGCTGATGACCGACCAATTGGTCGAGAACGTCCTGGCCACGCGATCCCGACTGACTCCGGCTCACAAGCGGTTCTTGCGGGTGGTGCTGCGGCAGTACGAGACGTTTGCCGACGCGGTGGCCGACGCTGTCGAGGGCCGGGTGCTCCATGCGCAAGGCCTGCGACGGGTGGCGATGCTGCGACGACGCCTGGGAGATCTGGAGGAAGCCGAGGCCGCGTGCCGCAAGGCGGTTCAGATCCTGCGGGAACTGGTATCCGAGCGTCCCCGTGACGGCGATTTGCGGAAGGAGTTGTCGACCGGCCTGGTGGAACTGGCGCGCATCCTGAAGGAACAGGAACGGATGAGTGAGGCCGAGCCGCTGGCCCGCGAAGCGCTGGAGATCGCCCGACGCGTGTTCGATGAGGCCCCCGACCGGGTGGAGCTCAAAAGATGGCTGGCTTCGCAGTGGATGGGCCTGGCGGAGCTGATGCTCCATGACCGCAGGTTCGCGGAGGCCGACGAGTGTCTCCGTGCCGCTGCCGCCCTGTACCGGGAGGTCCTGGTGGTCGAACCGGACGATCGGTCGGCCAAGCACATGTTGGGCGAATGCTACCGCGCCATCGGCGGGGCACTCGCGGAGCAGGACAAGTTCCAGGAGGCGTTGGAACCACTACAGCAGGCGATCGCCATCCACGGGCCGCTGGCCCAGCGGTTCCCGGCGGACGTGGACGTGTGGGTCGATTTGGGATCGACCTACCATTCACTTGGGATCGTGTATCGGCATCTGGGTCGTCTCGATGATTCCGCAGCGACTCTGGAAAAAGCGCTGGAAATCCGTCGCCGTCTGGCTCGTGAGAATCCCGGTCTGCCGGAGCTTCACAACCATCTGGGCGACACGCTGGCATCCCTGGGATTCACAAAGCTGCGGCTCAGGGATTTCGTCGCAGCGGCCGCGTACCTGGAGGAAGCGGCCAACAGGCAGCAGATCGCGCTGCGGATGCGCCCGCGGTCGCCGGAATACCGCGAGGCACGTCGGACGGCGCTGGTCGTGTTGACGTACGCGTACGCCAACCAGCTTCAGCGGGAACGTGCGCTGCAGACGGCGGAGACGATCGCCGCGTTGAATTTCGATCCACCGATGGATCTGTTCCGAGCGGGACGGACGCTGGCGCGCTGCATGAGGCTGGTCGATGCCCGCGCGGACCTGAACGACGAACAACGGCGCCGCCACCTGGACTTCTTTGCCGAGCATGCGCTGCGGTTTCTGCAGCAGGCCGTTGCGGAGGGATTCAATGACGGCAAGCTGCTGGACTCCCGATCGTACTTCGAGCTGCTGCGCCAACGTCCGGAATTCCAGCAGCTTCGCGCCAAACTGGCGGAGCGCCAGTCGGAATAAGCGCCGGGCGGCGGTCGAACCGTCATACCGGTGCGAAGTCCCCGGGCCGCGGCTTGCCGGCGGGCGGGGCGGTTTTACTGCCCGGGGCGGCCTCAACGAAGAAGCGTCGTCCGAAAGTGGCGGGCAGGCCGTGATTGAGACCGATTTCCCGGCGCCGTAGAATCCCGACAATCGACAGATCGCCCCTGTCCAGGGGCGAATTGGGCCGCACGGTGCGCTCGCGCCGCGGTCCGCGGGGTTCGAAGCAGAATCCCCTGGCAAGTCCGTACGAAAGAGAACCCTTCCGCGAGACCGGTATTGTCGGGCCGGAGCCGTCAGGATGCTCGAACGATGGACGAACCCCCCAGTAGTTCGTCGGCGCTGAACGCCAATGTGCTGGTTTTGAACCGTCACTACTGCGCCGTGCAGGTGATCACCGTCCGCCGCTCGCTGTGCCTGCTGTGCAAGGGCGATGCCGAGGTCGTCCATTGCGAAAACGGGACGTACGCCACGTACGACTTCGCCAGTTGGATCGAGCTCAGTCAGTTGCGGCGCGAGCTGAACGAGTACTCCGAGTCCGACGACTGGATCGTTTCGGTGAACTTCTACGTCCAGGCTCCGCGGATCATCCGGCTGCTGGAGTTCGATCGCGTGCCGGAGGACGGGGTGAAGTTCAATCGACGCAACATCTTTCTGAGAGACGAGCATCGTTGCCAGTACTGCGGGCGACAGTTCTCCAGCCGTCATCTGAGTCTGGACCACGTTGTTCCGCGCAGCCGGGGAGGCCGCGCCACCTGGGACAACATCGTCTGTGCCTGTCTGAAGTGCAACGTGCGTAAAGGCAGCCGAACGCCGCAGGAGGCCGGCATGCGACTGCAGCGGCCTCCCAGACGGCCGCGCCGCAATCCGATGATCACCCACAAGTTGAACTCGCGCAAGTACGAATGCTGGCGGACGTTCGTCCGGTGACGTGCGGGGCGGCGGCCGCGGCGCGGTGGAACATCCGGCAGCGTGAGCACGGCGGCGACGTGTCGTGACGTGCGGGTGCGGCCGGGGAACGCCGACCGGCCGCAGGGCGGTGCGGCGCGACGAGACCGCAGTGTCGCCGTGTCGCCCACCGGATTCACCCGGCGACGATCAGAGGATCGTCCATTCGTCCAATCGTTCGACGGCGTCGTCGTTCGGGTCGGTTGCCGCGTCTTCGGTGGCCGCGGTGTCGGCGTTCTCCGGTGGGCCGGCAGCGGCGTTCGAAGTTGGGCCGGCGGAAGGGCCGGTTTCGGCGTCGCAGGTCCTGTCGATCCAGTCGAACCACGCGGCCGTGCCCGCGGCATAGGGGCGGAACTTCACCAGCGTGCCACTGGCTTCCTCATACAGGTATGCCCGGTGTGGGCCGAGGCGGGCGGCGACGGGCGACTCGATCAGATTGCTCGAATCATTGGCACTCATGGCGAGCGCCACACGCGATTCGAATTCGCGTATCGCGTCACGAGGCAGCCACCGAGTCAGGTTGTTGTAGGAGTCGCACCACACCAGCGTGTGCACGCCGACCAGCGGGCCGCGGCGGAGCAGGTCGGCGAATCGCTTGCTCAGCGACGCCGGCTTGTCACGATCCAGACCGAAACCGAAATCGTCTTCGGCCTTCCGCAGCTGGCGGAACCTCGCCAGGCCGTAAATCACCACGAACATCGGCGGGGCTTCGTCGGTTTCGTGCTCACGCCGCTCGACTTCGGCCAGCAGGCCGTCGATCGTTTCTTCGACCGGTCCGGACGGATCGATCCGGCGGCACGTCGGACCGAGCCGTGCCACCAGTTGTGGCCATGCGGCGTGGCCGGCGTCCTCCGGCCGGCTTCCGTCGAGAACCACCAGCGACGGCGGTTGGTCGGCCGTTTCACACGTCCCCGGTCCGGTGTTCCGTTCGCCGGGTGTCGTGCGACCGGGCGCACCGGCCGCGCGTTGCCAAGCCAGGCTGAGGGCGGCGTTGGCCAGGATGCCCAGGGCCGAGTCCTCCGAACGTCCCACGACCAGCAGGTGGGCTCCGGGTTGGCGGCGAAGCTGTACGGCGACCGCTCCGGTGATTGCCACGGCGTCGCCGATCCAGGCCCGAGCCGTGCCGTCCGCCGTGGTGCTTCCGCGACCGCGCAGTACGGCGACGTATTCGGGATTCGCCGCCGGATCGGCCGGAACGTTGCCTTCGAAGACGATCGGCGGCGGCAATTCGATCCGGTGCCGCTCGCGCAGCCGCTGGATTCTTTGGAGTTGAACGTTCCGGGTGTTTTCGGGGAGCCATGCGATCTGGAACGGATGGTTTCCCTCGAGCAGCCCGTTGGCGTCGTTGTAGATCGCTTCGCCGGGCCGGGAGAGCAGGCGGGCCGCGGTGTTTTCTTCGCTGAGGATGAGGTGTGCGTCGGCTTCACTGCACTGCAGGGCAATCCGCACGGCCATCTGCCCCAGGGTGGTCCGCGCCAGCGAATAGGCCCCGCCGAGCGTCTGCGAACCGAGCAGCACGTGGATTCCGAACGCCCGGCCTTGCCGAACGAGGCGGTCCAGCAACAGCGCCGCGGTCTGCGCGTAGCGATCGTCTTCGACGAAAAACTCCTGGAATTCGTCGATGATCAGCAGGATCCGCGGCATCCGGGCTTCCGGCCGGGCGTCACGGAACTGCCGGATATCCTGCACTCCGCAGGCGCGGAAGGCGTCGCCGCGTTCCTTCAGCACGACATCCAGCCGCTGGAGCACGCTGACGCCGAATTCCCGGTCGCTTTCAATCGCGATGACACGGGCGTGCGGCAGGCCGTGGGTGGCGTACGTTTTGAATTCCACGCCCTTCTTGAAGTCGATCAGGTAGAACTCGATCTCGTCCGGGCCGTAATACAGCGCCAGATTGGTGATCAGCACGTGCAGGAACGAGGACTTGCCCGAACCGGTCTTGCCGGCCACCAGAACGTGTTGCAGTGTGCCTTCGCCGAGTCGCAACCTCTGAAGTTTCATCGCACCGGCGCGGCCCAGCGGGACGTCGATGCCGGTTCGGCTGTCCCGACTCCACAGCTCTTCGTCCGGCGGTGCGATACGCTCGAACGGAACCTCCACCCGCCGCGCATCCTGCGATTGCCGCCCCGCGGCCTTGACCAGTTCCCCGAACGTCTCCGGCGGCGGCGGGGTTTCGACGCGCAACGGCAGGTCCGCGAAGTCCGGATCCTGGTCCACGAAGCGTTCGTCCTGCCAGCGAAGGACCGCGGCGTGTTGGTGCAGATCGGAAGGGTCGAAACCCGCAGGCATTTTGCTGCGGTCGTCGATCGAAAGCAGCGTCAGCACGCCGCAACGCGGACCGCTGCCGGCGATGCTCGACAGCCGCTGTGCCGCGCGGTCCGTGAAACCTGCGGGAAAGCCACACACCACCAGCACGTGATACGGCTCGGCCACTTCCCCGGCGAACGCGTTGTATTCCTGGATCGTCGCGAATTCGTTCCGCAGGTACTTCTGCAGGACCGTCTCCATGTGTTCGGTCAGGTCGGCCAGCCGCTGTTCGATCTGTGCCGGCTCCGTCCAGATGCGGCCGTTGACGAGCTTTTCGTCGAAATCGGCCAGGTGCATGAACGTGGCGAAGTTTTCGCCCAGGCCGACCGGATCGACGATGGTGAAGCGGACCTTGCCCGGTGGCAGTCCGAGCAACAACCGGAGCATCACGCTCTGTAACAGGGCCACGGCTTCCCGACGGCCCGGTCCGGCGGTATGGATCACCAGCGACGGACGCTCGGGAGACGCCAGCAGCGCCGGCAGGGGAAAAGCCGTCCGTTCGGGCATCAGCGTCGAATCGCGGGGCAGACCCTCGGGCCAATGCTCCAGGCGGACGTCGAACTCTCCGAAGGGCACGGCCGGCGGAACGTCGTCGGGAAGGCGCCAGCGCTGCGGGGCGATGGTGTCCCAGGCCGGGAAGCGCACTGCCACGGCGCGGCACATCCGGTCACTGATCTCAGCGGTTCGGGCGATGGCGGCCCGCCACCGTTTCTCCATCGCCGACCAGCGCGCGGCGCGGCGGGATTCGAACTCCGCCAATCGACGGTCGTGTTCGGCCTGCAACTGGGCCATCGTTTCGCGATGGGTCCGTTGCAGTCGCTGCCGGCGGCCGTCGCAGTCGGCAGCGTTTTCCTTCAGCAGCCGTTCCCGCACGCGCTCGAGTTCGGCCAGTTGCGGGGGAAAGCGTGTTTCGACTGCCGCCATCTCGGATTGGAAACGACGTTGGAGCGCGGTCATCTTCTCCCGGTAGGTTTTGTCGGCCTTCTTCAGTGCGGCCTCCCGTTCCTCGAGCAACTGTCCGTGGCAGCGACGGTAGTCGTCGGCCAGCCGTTCGTATTCCCGCTGCGTGATCTGTCGCCACTGTCGGCGTGCGCTGCGGGCCCGCAGGAGCTGGGTTTCGAACTGCCGTAACAGCCGCGTACCCCGGCTGCGGGCGATCAGCCAGCACGGGCCGACGAGGGCGAAAAAGACCGCCAGCCCAAGGCCGACGCACGACGCCGGCCAACGCCAGTCGTGGGGGGTGAGCGACCATCCGATGGCCGCCGGAGAAAGTCGCCACAAGGCCGTCCCGGCCGTGCCGCCGACCACGATCATGAACCACAGCAACGGTCGCCAGTCGGAGAAAGCCCGCGAAAGAGCATCACGTTCGAAGCGTTCGAATCGTTCGCGGGCTCTCTGGGCGGCATGGTCGAATCGATCCAGTGCTTCGCACGCGTCCTGCGGAGCGGGATCGTCCGGAGCCGTGCCGGGCTGCTGCGGAAGATGCCGCCGGTGTGCCAACGCCGCGGCCCGCTGCTGCACCTCTTCCAGTTCGGACCAGAGGGCGGCGACTCGTTCGCGGGTCGTCGCGAGCTGTGCCTTGAATGTCTCCAGCCGGTGTTTGGGATTGTCTTCGGTGGCGTCGTCGTAGACGGATTGCACCATCCAACGGGCGTCCTGATGGGCCTGGCGACACGCTTCGGCCGCGGCGTCGTAATCCGTTCGGACGCGTTCCCGGGCCTCGTCATAGGCGCGCTGCAGTTTGGCGTGATCGGCGGCGAACCGTCGTTCGATTTCTTCGGCCCGGATCAGCCGGTCGCGCTCGATGCGTTCGCTTTCGGCAGCGAACGCCGCTTCCGCTGCTTCGACCGCCTCTGCGAACGCCGCGCGTTCCCGCTCGACCGCCGCCCGGTACTCCTGTTCGATCGCCCGTTCTTCGTGGGCCCGCGCGGCGATCGCTTCCCGCAGTTCTCGCACGGCGCGCCGGGCCGCTGCGATCGACAAGCCGCCGTCCCGCAACGGCGCACCGGGGCCCTCCTCGCGGCGTGTGCCGGATTCGTGCCTGCGATCACTCTGAAGGCTCAACGTGGGGCACTCCGACTGAAACGTGCTGACGACGGGGCCGGTTCCGGTCATGATTCCGTGCCTGTGTGGCAAAGACAACCAACCTTCGGGACGTGTGGTGAATTCCCGCTGCGAAGCGGAAACCCGATTGATTTCACGCCGCGGCCCGTGAAAATCGCCAGCGTCTCGTCGGACCATGGGCCGGGGGCCCGCGCGAGTCCGACCGGAAGGTCCGGGCGGGCCACGGCGTGGGGTACTCGCGGTGCGGGGGCAGCCCGGGCCTTTGGGGATAAACGCGATTTCGCCTCGGTGAACAACAGCGCGGCGGGGCGGATCGGAGTGATACCGTCCGCGGCGAAAAAATCGCGCCGTTGCCGCGGGGCGGTTCGTTGACAGTGCGCGATGCGAGCGTTACCATCCCGGCTTCCCGCGGCCCACGCCGACGGCATCCGGCGCGAACCCGCTTCGTTTGTCAAGCGGGTCGTTTTTGTCTGTGGGCACCGGTTGTTCGATCCGAGGCGGGGCGTTCTGCGCGAAACGCGGCGGTCGATTCCGGACCGACACGGTGTGTTTGCCGCGCCGTGGGTTCGCCGCGTGTGTCGTTGCGGGCGAAATGCGTCAGTAGTGCGAGATGCGATAGAGGTGCGGCCGTGGCGGTTTCGCAGAGCAGAGAATGCATCCGGATTCGGATGGAGTCGTACGACCATTCGGTGCTCGATTCGAGCGCCGAAGAAATCGTCGAGACGGCCAAGCGGACCGGTGCGGAAGTGCGCGGACCGATCCCCCTGCCCACGCGGATCGAGCGCTATACCGTGCTCCGCAGTCCGCACATCGACAAGAAGTCACGCGAGCAGTTCGAAATCCGCACGCACAAGCGGTTGATCGATATCGTCGGGCCCAACGCCCGTACGATCGATGAGCTGAACAAGCTGTCCCTGCCGGCCGGAGTGGATATTCGTATCAAGCAGATCAGCCAGTCGAAGTGATCCGGCGGTGTTGCGGGGACGTTTCGGCGGCGGGACGACCGGTGGCCGGGCGACGAGCGGCGTGCCGAAGGCGGCGGGGAAGGCGAGTGGCGATCGGCGTCTCGTCGGCATGTCGCTTCTCCGGCCGGAGAGGCTTCCGGGGCATCGAATGAGGCGGAATCATGCCAGTCGGTTTGCTGGGGCGAAAAATCGGGATGACGCAGGTCTACGATGACGACGGGAATGTGATTCCCGTGACGGTCATCGAGGCGGGGCCCTGCACGGTGTTGCTGCGGCGGACGCGTGAGCGCGATGGATACGAGGCCGTGCAGCTGGGCTTCGGTCAGCGTCCGCGGCACAAGGTGGGCAAGGCGCTCCGCGGGCAGGTTGCCAGCATCAGCAGCAAGCGGCAGCAGCGGTTGCAGGCTGCGGGCGTGCCGCTGCGCAAGAAGGCCGAATGCGAGCCGCCGCGGTGGGTTCGGGAGTTTCGTATCGACGGCGAAGACTGCGACCTGGATGTGGGCGTCCGGGTCACGGTGTCGATTTTTGAAAACGTGCCCTATGTGGACG